>NZ_JASLCN010000256.1 GCF_030151805.1 Fluviicola sp. | reverse complement strand
GATAAAGCGGCATCTTCTTCTATGTTGAGTGCAACGGAACTATTAAAAGCGTGATTTACATCTGAGTAATACAATTCGGCTTCATTCAAATCCTGCTTCAGCCACAATTGCAAGGGTTTTTGATTTCGAACCGGGCCTTCGATCAAGTCGTACCCGGCATCTCTTAAATAATTTGTCAGTTTCATGAGTGATTCTTGTTTTGTACCACTTAGTAGAAATCATCTCAGGAAATAAACAAGGGAAGATTCTGCGAACGTGGTGATTTTCAATAGCCGAAACTAACAAAAAAAATGATTGCTTTTGAAGTCTGAACCCGGATCAAATGCTTTTTAATAAATAATTAATTTACAAGCAATTGAGATTTGATTCCTTCCGATTCATAATTTTTCTAAAGATCAAATGAGTTCCAGTTTTATGGAAGCGTCACTTTTGCAGAAATAATGATTGGATTATTACTAATTGGGTTTGTAAATTTCCCGTTACAGAATGAAAATTGTAATTTCCCGTTGACTTTATTTACATATACTGTGTAGTAGGATTCGAGAAAGAAATCATAGAATCCGGATTGAATGTAAACCGAAGCATGATCTTTTTCGGAGGGGTTATATCCTTGATCAACCAAGTACATACCTGGTTTAGGTTCGCCATCTTTAAAAACAAAATTGATGGTTTGGCTCCCACTTCCATTGGTAGCGTATACATTATAGTAAATTCCACCGGTATGAGAAACAATAGAATAAGTTGTTCCTCCTACACCTCCCAGGTTTGTAGTACTTGAATTATTTGCAACGGTGCAAGGAGGAAGAGGTGCGTCAATAACTTGTACACTAGTTACACCCCGTTGAACAATGCAGTCCTGATCTATCACTTCAACGTAATAATTCCCGGCATCACTCATCGTCATGGAATCTCTGACTAATTTCCAGGGAGTAGGATTGTTAAAGTCATATTTTGTTGTTTTTGACCAGCCATTTGGGCCTTTCCATTGATAAACAGCTTGATCACTCACATTTTCTGTGGAAAGCTCAAGTGACCACCCTTCAATAACCGGACCGTTGGACGTGATATAGGTGTTTTTAACGTCGTCAGAGCATCCTTTTTTCTTTTTTTCACAGGAATTCAGGAAAAACAAGGCAAAGACAAGGAGAAAGGTGGAGAAAGATCTCATAGAATGAATTTCAATTTTTTTGTAAAACTAGTTATTTTGAGGAAATTAAGAAGGTTGTTTTCACTTCAATTCCTCCAAGGCCTTTTTCGTCCCGATTTTTGCGGTGATGTAATCTATATCGCGTTTCGGAGAGCGGGCAGGAGAGTGGCTTCTGCCGTAGAAAATGATTTGCAGATGCAGTTTGTTCCACAATTCTTTCGGGAAGAGTTTCTTCGCGTCGCGCTCAGTTTCTTCTACATTTTTTCCACTGGTCAAGCCCCAACGAGTCATCAAACGGTGAATGTGTGTATCTACCGGAAAAGCAGGAACACCAAAAGCTTGTGACATGACAACAGAGGCCGTTTTGTGACCAACTCCGGGCATTTTCTCCAATTCTTCAAAAGAAGCAGGAACTTCGCCGCCGTGCAGGTCAATGATCATGTGCGACAAATCGTAAATTGCCTGGGATTTTCTTGGGGAAAGCCCGCAAGGTCTGATAATATCCCGGATTTCTTCTACAGACAATTTGATCATGTCTTGCGGACGGGAAGCACGCCGGAACAAAACCGGGGTGATTTTATTGACGCGTTCATCCGTACATTGAGCAGACAACAAAACAGCAATCAATAAGGTATAAGGACTCCAATGATCCAACGGAACCGGAGTTTCGGGATAACATTTTTCCAATTCTTCGATAACGTATTGTGCTTTTTCTTTCTTTGTCATGGCCGATAAAAGTACTAAAAAGAAAAGACAAACGAGCGGGAACGCAATGCGTTGGTAATAATGCAGAAAGCTCAATCAGGTGACAAAACCATGTGCTCTAATGTGCTATGCGGCTTGTTTTGAACCACAATAGAATCATAGAACACATAGTCGATAATTAATCAGTTGAACTTTCGGGTGAGTATCATGCATAAACACCATGTGATGTGTTCCCGCTCGTTTTCCAAAGATTTGATCAATGAACGGTAAACTGAACTGTTTTTGAAACCGTGTTTCCGTCGTGATCCAAAGCCACCACCAAATCCAATTTCAACGGGGTGTAACTTGAAAATCCATGATTAACCGTTTGATTGACCGTAAAATCAGCCAAATGATCGTGAACTTCATTCTGATAAATGATGGAATCATTTGACGTGTTTGTAATCGTAATCTGGTATCCGTGCAGGTTTGCGGTTCCGGCAATGGTTCCGTTGATGGAGAAATTTCCCTGAATGGTGTCTCCTTCATGCGGATTGGTGAGTGTGACAACGGCTGTCACGTTCTCCGGCTCTGATTTTTTTTCTTTTTTGCAGGAAAACAAGCTGAAACTTCCTGTCAGAATGATAAATAATAAAGGTTTCATATTCAATTGAAAAAATAATTAAGTGATATACTGAATGCGGTTTTCTGGTGTGAATTTCCGTCTCCTAAACTCTGAACAACCGGAATGTGGTAGTTTCCCTGAATAACCCAGGAATTCCATTGGAAGGATGCGCCGATGATTCCGGTGAGCACTTGTCCCTGAGTAGGAGAGCTGGCAATTGGTTTTCGGTTCAGGTAATCGACACCACTCCAGGAATACTGCGCTCCGGCATAGATTCCCCAGGTTCTGAATTTGTACTGTCCGAATAAACTGGCGCTGAACAAGGAACCCGGAATGTATTTGTATTTGTTTTCTCCGCGCAGAATGTACTGGCTTGTTTGTAGCAAACTCCATTTCTTTTTCTGAAAGAAGAAGGAGTTTTGAAAGACAGCATCAAACGTTCCCGTTCCGGGATAGAGATACAAATCAACGTCGTTTGGCTGCGTGAATTTTCCAACAGGACTTTTCACTCCTGCACCGATAATCCAGCGGAACAAACGGGTTTGAAGACTATCCTGACGGTTAAACAAAAAGTAATTGACTGTTAGGGTAGGATCTCCCAAACCGTTTTTGCGGGACGTTGTATCGTCAGCAACGTGCGTATTGAAACCAAAAGGAACAGCCAGTTGCAACTGCCATTTGTTTGCCAGTCGGATTTGCCCGGTGAGATCGATGCGCTGGAAGTAATCCGTGCTTCTTTCCAGTCCGCTACCAAATACTTTCGGGTGCTGACTTTTATATAAACGGTATTGATAATTCAATCCGATACTCGTTCGGTTGCCTTGCGCCAGTGTTCCCAATCCCTGAGTGGAATTGAAAGCGCCGCATCCACATACATCGCAGGAATATGCGTTGTAGGAGGACAGCACGAGACACACGAAAAAGAGCATGCTTTTTTTCATGATGATAGTGTAATATTTAAAAAATAGAAATGATTCTACCTTCTTTCATTGCCAAAAAAGGTAGCCAAAAAGTCTATGGCTGTACTCGAAAGTTTAAAAACTACGAATCATTGCGTTCCCTGTACCCCAACTCATCGAGCTTGTTACCCAATCCGATTCAAATCGGTTTGGACAAGTCGATTCAAACAGGGGGCGGTTACACTTCATTCTCTTGTTTTTGAAAACTTTCAGCGTAAGGCCCGAATAAACGATCCGGCAAAGAAAAAAATTACCCGATAGCGGGTGGATGGAAAGTAGAACCGGAGAACGAAGAAAGTTCCCTGATTTGATAGAAGAAATAAGCAGATTCTTCCGGATGATGTATTTCTGATTGTTCGAAAGAAGTAACAATCCGAGAATCCAGGTTCCAGACGTTTTCTTTCAGTTTCAAAGGCATTTTTGGAACAGGTTGATTTTTCTTCTCTTCCTGTTCCAATTTTTTCAGCTGTTTGGCCAGATAACATTTACCGTCGCAATGAAGCATCGGTTTTTTCTTATTGACACAATATTTTGCCGCGAGCTCGATCTGGTTGTTGTAAAACCAGATGTTCCATGAGAATGCCGCAATATCTTTCCAAAGCAAAGCTATTACGAAAATTACACTCAATATGCCCGCGAATCGTTTCAAATGTTCATTTAGTAAATCGGAGGGAATGCATTCGGATCCGCCTCGTTCATAATTGCGTAAGCGGCCTCCACAATATCGTCGATACTTGGTTTGGAGAAATAATCTCCGTCAGTTCCGTAAGCCGGTCTGTGATCTTTCGCACTCAAAGTTACCGGAGCTGAATCCAAATAGTTGTAGCCGCCTTGTTTCACCAAAATCTGATCCAACAAGAATGCCGTTGCACCAGAGCTTACATCTTCGTCTACAATCATCAAACGGTTTGTTTTCTTCAATGATTCTGCAACCATTCCGTTGATATCGAAAGGAAGCAATGTTTGCGCGTCGATCAATTCCACCGAAACTCCCAGTTCTGTAAGTGTTTTTGCTGCTGCTTCACACAAGTTGAAAGTTGAACCGTAAGAAACAATTGTTAAATCAGTTCCTTCCGCAACGATTTCAGGAATTCCCAATGGAGTTGTGAACGTTCCGATATTAGTAGGCATGGCTTCTTTGATACGGTATCCGTTCAAAGGCTCAATTACCAAAGCCGGTTCGTCAGCTTGCATGAGTGTATTGTAAAAACCTGCTGCTTTTGTCATGTTTCTCGGAACACAGACATGTACTCCGCGAATGGAATTGATGATCATTCCCATCGGCGAGCCACTGTGCCAGATTCCTTCCAGGTGGTGTCCGCGTGTAGAAACGATTAACGGAGCTTTTTGTCCGCCTTTTGTGCGGTATTGTACTGTTGCCAAATCGTCAGACATGATCTGAATTCCGTAAAGCAAATAATCCAGGTATTGAATTTCTGCGATGGGTCTCAAACCGCGCATCGCCATTCCGATTCCTTGTCCGATAATCGTACATTCACGAATTCCGACATCGGATACGCGCAAAGTTCCGAATTCTTCCTGCAATCCTTCCAGGGATTGGTTTACACCTCCGATTTTTCCTGCATCTTCTCCGAAGATCAATGATTCAGGATATGTTTCGAAGATGGCCTTGAAGTTATCGCGCAGAATGATTCTTCCGTCTTCCTGGCGATTGTCCGAACCATAAGTAGGAGCAACTTCCTGCACTTTCAAAGCGCTATTTTCGGAATTGGAGTATAAATAATCGCTGTAACGATTGTAATTGCTTGCTGTTTCTTGTTTCAACCAGGAAATCAAAGCCGTTTTTGCTGCTGAGTTCTCTGTGCGAACCAGGCGTAATACTTTGCGAACGGTATTGAACACGTCCTTACGGATCGGATTCATCGTTTTTTGCAAGGCTTCGATTTCTTTTTTGATGAAGACTCCGTTCGGACTTTCGGAAGCCAGGCTTTCCAAAACGGCTACTGCATGATCCAAATCTTGTTTCAAATCCTGTGTAAACAACGCCCATGCTTCTTTCTTCTGCTCATTCACGTATGCTTTTGCTTCCTGTGCAATTTGAGCCAATTCTTCTGCCGTTGCCAGTTTCTGACCATCTGCATCGAAGTTCAGAATCCACTCTTTGAATTTGTTGATGCAATCGAATTCGGATTCCCATTTCAAACGCTCTTCGTTTTTGTAACGTTCGTGCGAACCTGAAGTAGAATGTCCTTGTGGCTGATTCACTTCTTTGACGTGAACCAATACCGGAATGTGTTCTCTGCGCGCTAAATCAACTGCTTTTTCGTATGTTTCGCATAAGTGAGCATAATCCCAACCTTTTGTCACGAAAATTTCGTAGCCATTGGAATCTGCTGTGCGCTGCATTCCGCTTAAAGCTTCAGAAATACTTCCTTTGGTCGTTTGATGTTCACGCGGAACGGAAATTCCGTAACCATCATCCCAAACGGACATCACCATCGGAACCTGCAAAACTCCTGCAGCGTTGATGGTTTCCCAGAAAGGTCCTTCTGAAGTGGAAGCGTCACCGATTGTTCCGAAAGCCACTTCATTTCCTCCGTTAGAGAATTTTTTGAATGCTTCCAGATCTTTCAATGTCGGGTGCTCACGATATACTTTGGAAGCTTGTGCCAAACCAAGCAAACGCGGCATTTGTCCGGCAGTTGGTGAAATATCTGCGGATGAATTTTTTTGTTTTGTTAAATCTTTCCAGTTTCCGTTTTCGTCCAGATTCCGCGTGGAGAAATGCCCGCCCATTTGGCGGCCTGCGGATTGCGGTTCGATAATCTCGTCTGTATGACCGAATAAACCTGAGAAATACTCACGTACATTCAGTTGGTCGATGGCCATCATCAAGGTTTGATCGCGGTAATATCCTGAACGGAAATCACCGTCTTTGAACTGTTTTGCCAATGCAATTTGTGCCAATTCCTTTCCGTCACCGAAAATTCCAAACTTTGCTTTTCCTGTAAGAACTTCTTTTCGCCCTAACAAGGAGGTTTCTCTTGAAATACTTGCCAAATGAAAGTCTTTCAATACTTCCGATTTGAAGGTATTAAAGTCAACTGCGATCAATTCTTCCTGGGGTGTTTGTGATGCCATAGTTTTCCTTATAAAGTTGCACAAATATACTAAATTTTCGCCAAAGTACAGAAGGGGTTCAATAGGGAAAAGGCAATTGCTTTGCCGGATAAGCCAGCTCTCTGCGTCCTTTGTACCTTCGTTGAAGCTTTGATTGTAAGTGTTGCACTTTAGTGTTTAAAAACAAAAAGAAAGATAGAATCGTATTTGTTTTCTTGTTAATACAAAGTACTGATGATGAAAAATATCACAGCTAAATTGAACGAAAGCTTTTTGAGGTTGTAGTAAGAACCAAATTGATTCGTATGAAAATGATCATCCTCTTAGCTGCTTTGTCGGGATTTGCGTTCTCCTCACAGGCCGGCACACTTTTCGGGCAGTTGTGTGCCTTTAATCCAAACTGGAAAAACTATCCGGAAAAGGTTCCGGCAGAGCGTGAACGTGTTTTTCTGTCTGACAAACAATACATTCAGACACATCTGGAATTTGTGTTATCGGCATTGAAATCCGCAGATTTGTCAACACTTACAAAAGATCAGCGCGAAATGAGAACGCATCTGACCGAAGTGCTTTCGGATTATCGTTTGCAGGGAGTTTTTCCGGTTAATTATAATCGTTCAGAGCGCATTCCGGTGTTTATTGATGAAATGGATCGCCATTGTGCTGTTGGTTATTTGATGAAGGAAACGGGATTTGAAAACCTGGCTCTTCAGATTTCGAAAGGGGACAATTACATTTGGGTGAAGGATTTGAGCGGAGAAGAAGTGTTGAAATGGCAAAGTATGTCGGGCTTCACGTTGGAAGAATTGAAGCTGATCCAGGGAGCTTATGATTCGTATATGCCTTTTGCTTTGGAACAGCCAAACCGGATTGAAATTCCTCAGAAACCGGAAGTGATTTGTATGAATTTCAAGCAAAAAGACCTTGCAAGAAGCAGTAGTAAAACGGGAACTGATCGCATTTGGATTCGCGGAGAAGGAAAAGACGGCGTTCTGCACGGAAGATGGGAGCAGAATTATTCGCCGACTTTGCCTTGGATTGTTGGATTTTACCAGGATGGTGAGCGCGAAGGAAAATGGCTGGAGTATTACCAGGGAACAAATGCTTTATGTCGCACGGAACATTGGAAAGACGACAGATTGAACGGAATCCGTACGCGTTTTGACCGCAAAGGAGATGTGATCGAAGAAATTCAGTTTGAGAATGGTGCTGCGGTTTTGAAAACCAATTATGAGTTGGGACATTCATTGAAATTTGTCCGTAAACCGCTTGGAGAGAATAAGGTTTGGACAGAAGTTTACAACCTGGATGGAAGATTAATTGCTTCCGGTCATGAATCGATCCACAATCCCGGGAACCTGCAATGGTTTCAGAATATCGAACTCACTGCGTTGAATACCATGTCGCTGGTCTCTCAAAGTTATAGCCAGACTCACGTGAATGGTTCAGCAAATTCTGTAGGAACTGCTGTGCGTTTGTATGATGAACCGCCTTTGGTGGAATATATCAAGCAAGGAGATTGGGTTTATTTTGTTGATACTTCGGATGACTACCCGGGTGCCCGTTCGATGGGGCAAAACTGGGTTTTGTTTAACAAACGATTTAGCCGTTTTGGGGCAGATATCGTGCTTCGGACAAATCATTTTGGTAATACACAACAGGTTCCGGAGTTTGATTCACTCCGCGTGAGTTATTCGGATGGAAATGTGACTGTTTTCAATGGGTTTTATGATCGAAACCGCTTTCGGATGGAATTTGAATGGTATTCTGAACAGGATTATATAGAACTTGAAAATCACAGTTATTTTGTTGAACAACAATTTCACCGGGGAGGAATTCCTATTAGCCGGCTTCAGCGTGTGAAAAGCATCGGTTTTGTGAATGAAAAGGATGAGAAGATCGGGAAGTGGCAGTATTTTAATGTATTTGGCCGGTTGTCGCGGGTGGAGGAATTCATTCTGCCGGAGAAGAAAAAATGATGACTTTGACTCTGCTCAGTTATCATTTTTTGCCCGATTGATCCGTTATAAAGCAAGGGGCGGTATCCAGTTTTATCTGAATACCGCCCGCTTTGCTTTAACTTACTTATGTTGGGTTGGGATTGATTTTATTTTAATCTTCGTCAACTTCAAACGGTTCGTCTGAGTACATGATACCTGTGTATTCCTTTCCGTCAACCAGCACTTCCTGACCATTGATAAAGAATTTTTTTCCTTTTGGTACTTCTACCACAATTTCGATTTCCTGGTTGCGTAACCCGTCGGAAACCGGGAAGGAATAGTATGGATCTACCAATAATTTGTTTCCTTCCATTCTTACCTCGTGTTTGATATGAGAGCTTCTTTTGTCGGCTGCGGCCATATCAATTCCATGAGCACTGAATTTCTGTGATACATGAAACAAGCTGTCTCCGGATTCTTTGTACTTGATGTAAATTCCGTGCTCCATAATTCTTCCGTTTTGAACGGAAATGAAATCCAATCCGTAAGTTCCGGTAATTCTCCTGTTGTTGACAATCAGCGGAAGTTCTTCTAATTGTAATTGATCCAAATTTGCAGTCAAATGCTGGTTTTCCACTTCGCGCTGTACTTCGTAATCGCGGGCAGAATTGATGGATCCGATAATTCCCAATAGAATTCCCACAAAGATGAGTGCCGGCAGGAAGATAAAGTTCAGCTTGAAATATTTGTTTGCGTTTCCAAGAAGTAATCTCACACCAATTGCAATGGAAAGCAGGGGACTTGCAAAACCGACCAGCAGAATTCCGATCCAGATCAGGGAGAAGGATTTGTTTACCGGAGAAACCAATTGAAGGAATTCATACAGGGAAGCGTATTCGTGATCGCCTGTCATTGGAACAATGCCAATGATTCCGGTGATGATCAGTGTAAATATGATTAACCAGATTAGGGCTCCTCCGATCAGGAAGATTCCGATCATTTTACCAATGAAGCGCACCAATTGAGATGCCTGTTTGGTCAGATGGGCATTATTTGCCTTGAATTTGTTCGCAGCCTGGATCGTATCGTCTTTCAAACGGCCTGCTGATTTTTCAAATTCTTCTCTCAAGGTGTCAATATTGACAGGTTTTCCGCGCATTTGAAGGCGTTCGGATGGCGTTTTTGCGCTTGGAACGATGATCCACAAAATGATATAAAGTGGAATACCGAATCCCATAAACCCGAAGATGACAAAGATGATGCGCACGATTACCGGGTCGATATTCAGGTAAGCCGCAAGTCCTGCTGCCAAACCACCCAAAACCCCGTTGTCCATGTCGCGGTACATGCGTTTGTTTCCGCTGCCTTCGTATTGGTTTTGTGTTTGTTTCGGTTGTTCCGGTTCTTCGGTAATTTCTTCCGGCTCTCCCAAAGAAGAGATTGCGTTTTCGATATCACTAATCGTTACAACCTGACGTGTATCTCCTAAATATTGAGCCAACAATTCTGCAAAACGCATTTCGATGTCTTCTACAATTTCATTGCTTCCGGATTCATTTGCCAGTGAAGCTTCCAGTTTCTTCAGATAAGTTTGCAGGCGATCGTATGCATCTTCTTCGATAACAAACAGTTGACGGCCTAAATGTATTGAAAGTGTTCTTTTCATGATCAGTTCTTTTTAGTAGTTAATGTTTCTACAGCATGCTGAAGCTCGTTCCATGTAATTTGTAAAGCTTCCAATGTGTTTTTTCCTCCTTCGGTGATGGAGTAATATTTTCTGGGTGGTCCGGAAGTTGATTCTTCCCAGCGGTAGGTCAGGAGTTCGATATTCTTCAAGCGAGTCAAAAGCGGGTAGAGGGTTCCTTCTACCACAATCAGCTTTGCTTTTTTCAGTTGCTCCAATATTTCGGAAGGATAAGCTTCCTGGTTATTGAGAATACTGAGAATACAGAATTCCAGGATTCCTTTCCGCATTTGGGCCTGAGTATTTTCTACATTCATGACAAGTACTATTTATGACACAAATATATGTATAAATTAGTACTATGCAATACAAAGTACTATTTAAAGTGAAAATAATTTTATAAAATTATGTGGTTTCCTTATAATTAGAGGCTTGTACGCTATTTTTTGTTTGGAAATATCAATGAGATAACCGATTTCAGAAAGCACATGTCACCGAAATCCGTCTCCATCTCACCTGGAAGTTTCGAGTGAAAGATAGAGCCCCAAATGTAAACTCCATGTTTTGAAACGGAACGGAGTCCAATTATTGGTGATGGTATTGCTCAGACTTTGAAAGGTTTCGATGAATTGGATGGATTGACTTCTTGAGGTGAAGCCGGCACGTACTCCCAATCGTAGTTTTGTTTTGGGGTTCGCCTCTGAGAATTTGGTATGGTGGTACTTTGTAGAATGATCTATCTCGAAGGTTACTGATTTACTTTTTGAAGTGGTTGTCTGGAAATTGTAATGATAAAAATGGTTGTCACTGACGTTTTTTGCATCGTAACTGTAAGAACCATAATTGAAATGGTCGAAATTGAGGTAAATGGTACAACCTATGGCATGTGTTCTTTGTTTTGTTTCGTTGTAAGGATAACGATACCCGATGAAAATCCTTGGAGTGAAATTTGACATTTTTCCAGATTTCCAATTGGTCAGGTGTTTATCCGATACGGAGCTTTCGTATTTCTCCTGTGCGTTTTTCTCCTTTGAACTGGTCGTATAGAGAATTTGAGCACCAAAACTAAACTGATCAAAAAACGATACACGCGCTTTTACGATTTCGAAATCAATCAAATGCAGTTTGTTTTCTAAACGGAGTGGCTTGATTTGGTTTGGAAAATCTGTTTGTTTGATACGCTGAAAAGAATATGCTACATCAGGAACGAAGAAATCGAATGAAAACCATCTTTTTTTTTCGGTGCTGTCTTGCTGTGCTGTTAATGAATTCATACAGCATACAAGCAGGATTGTGTTCATCCATTTCATTCGATTACAATTAATGCTGTTGAATCTTTCATCGTGGTTCCGTTCTCAAAATAGAATTCGGTGTAGAATTTGTAATTTCCTGCTGCAGGTTCTGAGTCGCAAATGAAATAGGCTTTTGAATAGTACGGAATCGTATTATTTCTCCTAATGATTGAGATGGGTTTTCCGGTTTGAATCCGGAACGCATTTTCGTAATGGTCAAACAATGCATAAAAATGCTCATTGACAGGCGTTCCTGCCGGTGTTCCGGAAAATGGCTGATTACTCCAGATACGCAAAGAGTCGATATTATTTGTATTATCGATGCTGCTTTCATGGGAATCGTAAGTAATGCTTCCCAGGTTATCGCTTATTTCGAACTGAATTTCCAGTGCAAATAACTTGCGGGGAACCGGATTGTTTGTAGCAACAGGCATTCCGTTATTGGTAGCAGTGGAAGCGGCAGATAAGCTTAAGCTTTGGATCTCGAATTTAGCGACGTCATATTTCCGAAGACAACTGTTCAATAACAGGCAAAATGGAATAATAAGGAGAAAAGCAGATTTCTTCATAGGGTGATTGTGACTGTACCAAATATAAAAAATCTCCCGAGTTTTCAGGAGATTTATTTTTGGATGATACTGATTTCGTGATATATCCGGATAAATTCCGGATATATCGTTTATCGTAAGCCTTTGAATTCTTTCGGGTCCGGAACTTCGCGGGCGTTTACTTCTTTGAAATTGTTTACCTGGTAGGTTTTCCCCAACTGGTTGTACATCCAGAACGGGTCGTCGTAAAACTTTTTGAAATCGACTTCCAGGTGCTTCTGAATCTGATTGACCAGTTGTTTGTTTTCCTCAGAGAAGTTATCGAAAATCGGTGGTCGTCCGCCAAAAGACTGTTTCAGTTTCCAGATGTAATCCAACAGATTAAAACAAGTGTTGAACTGTCCGCAGGCAATGATCGAAGCTTTGCGGAATTCTTTGTCGTTTTCTTCACTGAACCAAAGAGTCGTACTCATTCCGAAGGCATTTTCTGCAACTTTCTGCATGGAATAAGACGGAATGTAATCCGCGCAATAGCTTTTCTTGCGTTGCAGATCATTGGAGAAGCTTAAGTCGTAAATATGATTTGCTTTTGCTCTTCCGGTAGATTTCAACCCTTTGAGCTGGAAGAATTGATTGTATAGCAAATAACGAATCCGTTTCAGGAATACATCATTGCTCAAAACAAGCAAGGTTGTTAGCCTTGTCAGAAGCATGTTTTTAAGAAAATTCAATCTCAGGTTTCCGAAATGTTTAAAGAGTAAAGTCAGAATTTTGGTCGGGAAGGTTTTTCTGAGATCAAAACCGGAATTTCCGCGTACTTGCCCGGTGATGGTGTTTTTCACTTTTTCGCTGATGAAGAACAACACTCCGGTAACGGCAACCACAACTGCTGCAAGGCATTGAATGATGTACCAGGTAATTGTTTGCGGCGCAAATTTCCAGATCAGGCAAAGAGAAGTGATTCCGATCAATGAAACAATCAATGAGAAGATCCGGATACGGTTGATGCTCCAGAAACTGGTTTTATCTTCCTGCGGAAGCTGATAGGATTCCATGTAATGACTTGCAACATCGCAAACCATCATCAGATCGAAGGACTTTCCGGTTTCTTCTATTTTCCGGGAATTCGCCTGGATCATACTTTCCACTCCCTGGTTATCGGTAATTCCTCCGTCCATGAGCGAAATCTGAAGACTTTCCTTTTTCTTCAATTGCTGAAGTCTTGTTTTGAACTCTACCAAATCCAATGGTTTCGGAAGTGCGTTTATGACATCATCAATGTCTTTTTTGGAATATAGCAGTAGCAATTCATCCCAATCCAATTCCTGTAAATTGATGCTTAATGCATTGAGAAGTTGCTGGGCGTTGACATTCGGAGTTTCAAAATCCTGGGGAAAAACAATGGGTTCAAAACCTCCCGGAAAACAAGACGAAGCAGCAAGCAAATCAGATAAAAGTAAGTGCTGTGCAGTTTCGTGGTTCAGGGAAAGATTGAAATTTCCGTAAAGTACATCTGATTGCCAATGGTCTTTCTTCATCTCCACCGTTTGCCGGAAAAGAAGACCGTTGTATAGTTCGGTTGCATTGAAGCAAACTTCTTCCAGGTTCGAATTTCCGCTTTGTTGATTTTTCTTCAGTGTTTCAACAGAAGCTCCCTGAAACAATAATTTATCATAGGCCAGGGCAAAGGAATTGATCAGGTTCCGGCGCTTGTCCGGGCGACTTTTCCATTCGTTCTTGTCATTTAAAATGCGCAGCGCTTCTGAAACCAATGAGGTTCCGTCGGTGTGTTCAAAAAGTGCTTTGTAAAAAGCTGCGAACGGTTTCCCTTCTGCGGAATAAAGCGAATACATCGCTGTTGTGATGGTTCCTCCCGATGCCGAAGAAAGGTAATTGACATTGTTTAGTAAAGTCCCGGATTCGTCTTCTTTCAGTTTGGTTTGTTCCAGGTAGGAGAGTACTCCGAGTGCAAAGGTTCCGGCTCTGAATCCGCCACCGGAAAATGCAAGTGCAATGGTTTTAAAAGGTGTTTCAAGCAGGCCGGGTTCAGTAATGGTGTTCTTTTGGTACATAAGTGAATAATAATGGTTTAAGTGGTTTAAAAATAAGGAAAAAGATAGAATAAACAAGGGGTTTGGCTTCTGTATCAGAACTTAAACATTAAAATGTAGGAGGGGATGCATTATTGATATTTGGGAAATGATGCATCGGGATATATGTATTATTCGCACCCAAACCATTTCACAATAGAAATCGTATTATATTTTCCCGCAAATGCACAAATGTTGGAGGCGCTTACCAGCCGCCTCTTTACTCTGTAAACCCTTAAAAATCTGTATTTACACTATTCAAAAGCGA
>NZ_JASLCN010000252.1 GCF_030151805.1 Fluviicola sp. | reverse complement strand
CACGTGTTATTAACTGATTGAACTCAGAGAGTTCCTGGATAGCCAATTTATACAAATCGCTTTCCCGCTTTTCCTGCTCGGTCATAAAAAAGTCAGTTCCGAACAATACGCGTTTAGCCAGGATTTCCCCTCTGTCGTCTTCGGTTCTCATGAATTTCAGGATAGCAGCGAGCACTTCGGGTTTGTCGAGATCGCCAAGCGTGTAGGAAATATCGGTGTACAAATTCGGATAGCGCACCATCATGTCGCGGATTCTGTCGCACCACAACTGACTGTCAAAACGGCGGATTTGCTGCAAGTCCGGATCGTCTTTACTGTTGTCAACGATTTCATTGGATCCGCCCATGTGAGCCAGACAAATTTTGAGTTCCGGGAATTTTTCCAGGATCGGAACGTAGTTTTCCGGATGACTGAACAAATCGCAGGCTTTGTCGTTATTCCCGATTTTGCTGTCTTCCAGCCATTTTTGTTCCCGGTAAATCCGGATGCGTGTATAAATGGTTTCCTGTGCGGTAAGAACGGCTTCTGAAGGATTGTCGGGTAAAAGCATGGCAGGTTGCGCCGGAATCAGTTCGGAAATTTTCGTTCCGATGTATTGCGAACCCACGCGGGTAACATGCGTGATAAGCGGAAGCTGATTGGCTTCGGCATAGGCATACAAATCGTTGAGACGCGGGTCGAATGCAAAGAAACCGAGGGCAGGATACAATTTGATTCCGGAGAAAAACGGAAACACCATTCCGTTGGCCTGCAAACCGGTTTCGAAATACGCTTTGGACCAATTCACCAGATCCATTCCCGATTTATGCCTCGGATCAATTCCCAGGAAGGGAAAGAAATTGTTCGGATAATACCGTTTGATGTCTTTGACTGCTTCGAGCTGCGATTCAAACGTAATCTGCCTTCTCGACGGGCGATTGTCCATAAAATCCATGTTCATGGTCAATCCTACAATACGAACCTGGGAATCGTATTGCTTTCCGACCTCGAATTCCAGTTCAAACACGTCGAGTTGTTTACGCTGGGTTGCTACTTCCAGAAACGCGATGTATTTATCGAAATTGTTTCGTTTGTTGCTGTCTTTTTTCGCGGCTATTTTAGAAATGGCCACAATCGTAGCCCGCGACCATTTCGTGTCCAGAAGGGCTTTAATCGCTTTTGGCATGCGCCGGACCGTTTTGTTCGGAAGAATCCGCAGGAAATTATCGGGAACACATTCGCTGTTGAAAACGTGTGTGTGAATATTGGAAAAAGGTAATTGTTTCATCGGGTTAGGATTTTGTGGATGGATTTCCTTCCGGAATTTTACCGGATCTGCGGATGTTGACGAATTTTACGAGTAGCTCGAACCAGAATGGTGCACCGAAACTCAACGAAATTCCAGAGATAATAATCCCGATGAGGTATTTCAGAACGGTTCCGGTATCCGGATCGTTGTTCCGTTCATTCAGATAACGCACCAATCCGGGATTTTTGGAATCCGGAAGTGCATCTTCTTTTGTGGATTGAAACCAGGAAACCGGAGCGCTTGTTTCAGACCATCCGATGGGAACGTTTAACTCAGAAACAAGATTCAACGCGTCATTTAATTGCTTCAGGTCTCTTTTTGCAGTTGAATCCGCTATTTTCCGGGTGCTGTCCCATGCATTCAGTTTGTTCAGAATCTCCATTGCCATCCCGGTATCAATCTGGAATGAACGGGCTTTCTGCATGTCGTTTTGAGGAATCGAAACCACTTTTGTCATCGAGGAAATATCCGTTCGAAAGGTTGAATCCCTGCGGATATTTGCAGCTGTTTGTTCGGCGCTTTCAACCATGCGATCTCTCAGATTGGGATCCAGGCTCAGCATTTTCAAGAGATGCAAACTGTCTACATTCAGAACAATGGCTACTGCAAATCCGGCAATGATGAATTTTTTTCGCTGTTTGGTTTTGTACCAGCCGGAAACGCGATCCATGTAATCGTTGTACCATTGCTCGATGTGTTTTTTAAGTTCCGCGTATTGGTTTTCCGCTTGAGCGGATTTATCAATAAAAGACTGCATCAAATCTGCAAAAGGGCTGGTGTTCATTCCGGAAACTCCCAGCTGAAACCGTTCCACGATATCTCCGGGAACCGAATTGTTTTCCATTTGGTATTCCCTCGTCCCATCTGCATTCATCACCACTTTGACTTTTTGATTATTGACAACCTGCTGAGCGATGATATCAATCAGTGCTTCGGCAAACATGGTTCCTGAGATATAATGAGGATCTCTGTCGGGCGCACTTTTGAGTCCGGCAATGGTGACATGATTATAGAGCAGGTAGCCGTAATCCTTGTTTATGGGATCTTTCAGCAATTTGTAAATGGAATCTTTGAGAAAAATTCCCCGTTCCTTGAAATAGGAGTTCCACCATTCCGTGAGAATGGATACGAGGATACTCAATACGGCATAAATAAATACCAGTGAAATGAGGATCAACAAAATGTTGTTGTCGGCAAAATTCATATTCAGTGAATCATTAAGGTTGTTAAAACAGTCCGTTCTAAAATGTCGTTAGGAAAGACAGGATCAAAAATAAAAAACTATTGAAATCTACAATCAAAAAGGGGGTAAAATTTTGAAGAAATATTGTTTTGTATTATCTTGATAATCAACCTGTTTTGATCGTGTCAATTCTTTCGTGATTTTTCAGAAAAGAGCGCATGATTTTTCCTGTCAATTAGGTCTTGTTTTCATATCTTTACAGTCCTTAAATTTGCAATTTGGTACGCCATGAATAATTTCGAGATTACAACACCTACTACCATTGTCTTTGGGAAAGACCAGTTGACAAGGGTTTCACAGCTGTTAAAGGCACAAACAGCCGACGGAAAAGTGATTGTTTTATATGGTGGCGGATCCATCGAAAAATCCGGTTTTTTAGACAAATTAAAAACGGAATTGAGTGATTTGGAATTGCATTTTTTCAAAGGAATTGAGGCAAATCCGGAATACACGACTTTAATGAAAGCAGTGGAATATATCCGCGAAAACAAGATCAATTATATGCTGGCAGTTGGCGGCGGTTCTGTGATCGACGGTGCGAAATTCATTTCCGGAGCGGTAAGTTATGCCGGAGATCCATGGGATGTATTGACACAGGTTCCGGGCTGCAGTTTCACTTCTGCTATTCCTTTCGGATGTATTTTAACCATTCCGGCTACAGGTTCGGAATCCAATTCCGGGGCGGTAATCAGTCGTTCTGAATTGAAAGAAAAAAGAACGATGGGTGGACCCTTGTTCTTCCCGAAATTTGCTTTGCTGGATCCTGCTTTCGTGGCAACTTTGCCAAAACGCCAAATAGCAAACGGAGTGATTGATGCGTATACGCATACGATGGAGCAATACCTGACTTTCAAGGGTGAAAATCTGCTTCAGGAACGGTATGCGGAAGGAATTTTATCCACCTTGATTGAGATTGGGGAAAAAGTGTTGGAAAATCCGGGAAATTATGATCTGGCAGCCAACCTCATGTGGTGCGCCAACCAGGCATTGAACGGCGTGTTGCGTTGCGGAGTTACAACCGATTGGGCAACACACATGATCGGACATGAATTGACGGCTTTGCACGGAATAGATCATGCGCAGTCATTGGCAATCATTGCTCCGAGATTGTATGAAGTGAAATTTGAAAGCAAAAAAGCCAAATTGGCTCAATATGGAAAACGTGTGTGGGGACTGGAAGGTTCTGAAGAACAAATTGCCCGGAAAGCAATTGCAAAAACCGAAGCATTTTTCCACTCCTTAAGTGTAAAAACACGCATTTCCGAATACACCAGTGATTATCACGAGACCGGTAGAATGGTGCATGACCGTTTTGTTCAGCGCGGTTGGACCGGACTCGGAGAAAATAAGGATCTGACTCCGAAAGAGGCAGAATATATTGTTAATCAAGCTATCTGATGGGACTTTCAAGTAGATATACTGTTCGTAAGGAAGCAACACCTGCTTTGTTAGATTTGTTGACCCAAACAACTTTGGGAACCAATGGTGCACGGTATAAACATTTAGATACTGCAACACGCATTCATGAGGCGGATAACCCGATCTTCATTTCGTTGGAAAGAGATGGGAAAGTGCAGGGAAACCTGACTTTGTGTAATCGCGGCCGTCAATGGTACGTGCGTTATTTCGCTTTTGCCAATCAAAAACAGGCTTCCAAAAACGTGAATCGTGTTCATAAAAGCAATTCCCGCCTGAAAATGGAAATGGCGAGTTTTTTCGATGAAACATTTGACGGGAAACTGGGAGAATCTCCCGATGCTTTCTATGCTTATATCGACCCGGCGAATGACCGGAGCAAATGGATGTCGGAGCAATTCGGATTCCGGACAGAAGCGCAATTGATTTCTCAGTCATTCAGTCGTACGAAACCACGGATGCAAAATCCCGTTCGTTTGTTGGAAGACGAGCAAGTGATTTCAGAACACCTGGATAAGATTCAAAAAACACATGCCTATTTTGTGCGTACTCATGCTGAACGAGGACCGTTTTATGCCTATTATGATGAATCCGGAAAGGTAATCGGTTTTGCGAAAATTACCCGTGCAAATTGGGTTATTGAGCGTTTACCGGGCTTTTTGGGAGGCCTTTTTACCCGCCTGATTACTGTGACACCGGGAATCCGGAGAATTGTCAAACCGAAAAACCACCAATTCCTTGTTCCTGAATCTATTTGGGTTGAAGACAATGATCCGGATGTATTATCGTCACTCCTGGAGGGAATCCTGGCACATGAAAGCCGGAATATGATGCTTTGGTTTGTGGATCGGAGAGAACCACTTTGGAGAGAAAGTCGCCAATACATTGATTGGGGATTGTTTCACAAAATGACTCCGCAGCCGATTGTAGATGTGGTTGTGATGCGGAAGAATCCGCTGAAAATGGACGAGTTGCGCTCCAAGCCGATTTTTGTAGCGGGGTGGGATATGGTGTGATGCACGCGCATTAATTTACCCCGAAAAAAATTGATCACCCTTCCAGGGTTATAAACCCTGGACCAGTTTCGGAATGCCAGATCACTGCAAAATTTGTTAAATCCCGGAAAGCCCGAAATATTCCGTGGTTTTTTTTGTTATCCATAACGCGAACTCGTAAATTTGTACGTCGAACTCTGATTTTATGCATCCATACAAAGCAGGTCCTTTATTGGAACAGATCATTATCCCTCAGGATTTAAGGGATAAAATGACGGTAGAACAATTGCCGCAGGTTGCAGATGAATTGCGTCAGTATATTATAGATGTGATTTCTGAGATCGGGAATTCTCACTTCGGGGCAAGCTTAGGAGTTGTTGAATTGACAGTTGCCCTGCATTATGTGTTCAACACACCGGACGATCAATTGGTTTGGGATGTGGGCCACCAGGCTTACGGACACAAAATCCTCACAGGTCGCCGCGAAGTATTTCATACCAATCGTACAAAAGGAGGAATTTCCGGATTCCCGAAAAGATCCGAAAGTGAATACGACACTTTCGGAGTGGGGCATTCATCCACGTCGATTTCTGCTGCTTTGGGAATGGCGGTTGCAAGCCGTTACAAAGGTGAAAAGAACCGTCAGCACATTGCCGTGATCGGTGATGGTGCGATGACAGCCGGTTTGGCTTTTGAAGGAATGAACCACGCCGGTTTCGAGAAAGATGCCAACTTATTGGTGATTCTGAATGACAACTGCATGTCAATCGACCCGAATGTGGGCGCCTTGAAAGAATATTTGACTGATATAACGACTTCTCATACTTACAACAAGGTAAAAGATGAGGTGTGGAAACTGCTTGGAAAAGTCAGTAAATTCGGTCCGGATGCACAATCTGTGGTGTCCAAAATCTCTTCCGCTTTGAAGGGATCAATCTTAAAGCAAAGTAATCTATTCGAATCATTGAAATTCCGTTATTTCGGTCCTGTTGACGGACACGATGTGGTCGGATTGGCAAAAGTACTCGAAGACTTAAAAGATATTCCAGGCCCGAAAATTTTGCATTGCATTACACGAAAAGGAGCCGGATACAAATTTTCAGAAGAAGGGAACCCAACCAAGTGGCATGCTCCGGGTATTTTCAATAAAGAAACCGGGGAAATTGTTAAAATCGTTCCGAAATCTCCGCAACCTCCGAAATACCAGGATGTATTCGGTCATACCATTGTGGAATTGGCAGAGCAAAATGACAAAATCGTGGGGATTACTCCAGCAATGCCTTCCGGTTGTTCCCTGACTTTTATGATGGAAGCAATGCCGGATCGAGCATTCGATGTGGGAATTGCAGAACAACATGCGGTGACTTTTTCTGCCGGATTGGCAACTCAGGGATTGATTCCTTTCTGTAATATTTATTCGTCCTTCATGCAGCGTGCCTACGACCAGGTTTTGCATGATGTGGCTTTACAAAATTTGCCGGTCGTTTTCTGTTTGGATCGCGGTGGGTTGGTTGGTGCTGATGGTGCAACGCATCATGGTGCTTACGACATTGCTTACATGCGGAGTATTCCGAACATGATCGTTTCTGCTCCGATGAACGAAGCGGAATTGCGAAACCTGATGTTTACTGCCCAGGCTGCAAATCACGGACCTTTCTCAATCCGGTATCCGCGGGGTAACGGAGTGATGACCGAGTGGAAAACTTCCATGAAAGCAATTCCGATCGGTACGGGCCGAAAAGTAACGAATGGTGAAGACATTGCTTTGGTGACGATTGGACATGTGGGGAATTTTGCCCAGGAAGCCATTCAATCTTTGAAAGAAAGCGGAGCCTCTGTGGCTCATTACGATATGCGTTTTGTGAAACCTTTGGATGAAACGTTGCTGCATGAAGTGTTTACCAAATTCGACCAGGTGGTTACGATTGAAGATGGTTGTATCATGGGTGGATTCGGCTCTGCAATCATTGAATTCATGGTCGATCACAATTACCGTTCGAAAGTGGTTCGTTTGGGAATTCCGGATAAATACATTCATCACGGAACACCGGAACAATTGCATGCAGACTGTGGATTTGACGCAAAATCCATTGCGGCAAAAGTGCGCGAATTACTGAATCTTTCTTCTTCCGAAGGGCAAGTTGCTCAAAGTGAGGTTGGTTAGAAAGCCCCGTAGTTTTTTAGCAGGAATTTCTGATTTTATTTCGTTGATAAGCGATAATTTTGGGCTCTGATGTCGAATTTTATCCTGATAGGAGTTTGTTTTCTCGCTGGTTTTTTACTCAGAAAATCAGGTGTTTTGCCAAAAGGAAGTCACCAGGGAATTAACGTTTGGATCATTTATGTAGCACTTCCTGCTGCAACACTCAAATATCTTCCGGGGATCAAATGGTCGAATGATCTGCTGATTCCGTTAGTAACTCCGCTGGTTTGTTGGTTCGGAGCCTGGATTTTGTCGGAATTGCTGGCGAAACCGTTTCACTTTGACAAGAAAACCAAAGCGGCATTTTTGATCGTTACCGGTTTGGGAAACACTTCTTTTATCGGCTTTCCGTTAATTTCAGCTTATTATGGCGAGAATAACTTGTCTGTTGCGGCTGTAACGGATCAAATGACTTTCTTCATTCTGGCGGTTTTTGCTTCCGTTGTCGCGATGAGAGCATCCGGTAAGGCGAAGGCAGATTTCAAAACGATCAGTCTCAAATTGTTGAAATTCCCGCCGTTTTTGGTCATCATTATTGCCTTGATTTTGCCCCGGTTTGTTTCCTTTGAACCCATTACTCCGTTGGCATCCACTTTAGCAGCGACGCTTTCGCCTTTGGCTCTGTTTTCGGTCGGGCTCCAGTTCGAATTGGGAAAAATGAAAGATGTACTGAAACCGGTTTTGGCCGCTTCTGTTTACAAGCTGATTCTTTCACCATTGATCATTCTGGGATTGGCCTTTGCTTTTCAAACGGGAGAAATGCAGACAAAGATTGCGGTGTTTGAAGCTTCGATGGGAACGATGATTAGTGCCGGAATTTTGAACGATCAGTTTGGACTGAATCCGCGTTTGAGCAACCTGATTGTGTTTCTGACGATTTTACTTTCGTTCATTACGAGTGGAATTTGGTATTGGGTGTTGGAATTTTTGGTTTAAAATAGAACTGAAACCCAGTAGTTGAAAGGGCTGTTCGCAATATCGCGAACTTGCAACTCAAAAACCCAAAACAGGCTCAAATTCTTCGGAAACAATCTCCATAACAAGTTTACGAATTTTGAAATGACATGACCTAAGAGTTTAAATCAGATCGAATTTCTCTCGGTTTGCCATTTGGCAAACAGGCATATTTGCATTTGATGCGTGTCGATAACTCTTGATTCCTTTCAACTTACAGCACCGCAGCTTTCAAATTTCTTTCCTATTTTTGTATCATTAGAAAAATAACATGAAACGAACAAAAATTGCTGATTTATTAAGTCAACCGAAAGTTGGCGACAAGTACCTTGTGAAAGGTTGGGTGCGATCATTTCGCAACGACCGCTTTATTCAATTGAATGATGGTTCAACCATTAATAATTTGCAAGGTGTTGTTGAAGCTGCCAATTTCGACGAAGCAATTTTGAAGAAAATAACAACAGCCTCTTCTGTTGGATTGACCGGTGTTTTGGTTGAATCAGAAGGAAGCGGACAAGCATTTGAATTGCAGGTTTCCGAAATCGAGATCATCGGTGAAGCACATCCGGACGATGTTCAGAAAACCATTTTGCAACCGAAAAAACACAGTTTGGATACGTTGCGTGAACAAGCGCATTTGCGTTTCAGAACAAACGTATTCGGAGCGGTTTTCAGAGTGCGTCACGCGGTAAGTTATGCCGTTCACAAATTCTTCAACGACCAGGGATTCTTTTACATTCATACGCCGATTGTCACAGGTTCTGATGCGGAAGGAGCAGGAGAAATGTTCCGAGTAACAACCCTCGACGCG
>NZ_JASLCN010000230.1 GCF_030151805.1 Fluviicola sp. | reverse complement strand
GAAGAATTCGGGGGAAGTGACTTCACTGTTTTGGGAGTTCCCTGCAACGATTTCGCAGGCCAGGAACCCGGAACAGCAGAAGAGATCGCGACGTTCTGTTCTACCAATTACGGCGTGAGTTTTCCTTTATCAGAAAAAGTACATACCATCGGAGGGGAGATTCACCCGATCTACAAGTGGTTGTTTGATCAAACGAATTCTGAAGTAAGCTGGAACTTTCAAAAGTTTCTGATCAATGAAAAAGGTGAAGTTGTTGGTGTTCATGCTCCTCAAACCGAACCTTGTGATGCACAAATCTTAGACTGGATTAAAAAATCATGAACCAAATTGATATACTAGCTATCGGGGCGCATCCGGATGATGTGGAACTTTCTGCTGCCGGAACCTTGTTAAAACACCGTGCAATGGGCTTTTCGACCGGTGTTATTGATTTGACACAGGGAGAATTGGGATCCAGGGGAACAAAGGAAACGCGCAAAGAAGAAGCGATGGCTGCTGCGGAAATTTTAGGTCTGTCTGCTCGTGTTAATCTCAAAATGGCAGATGGATTCTTCGAACACTCGGAAGAGAATCTGCGTTTGCTTGTGGAGCAAATCAGAAGGTTCAAACCGAGTATTGTTTTGGTAAATGCTGTTTCGGACAGGCATCCGGATCATGGAAAAGGAAGTAAACTAGCTTCTGAAGCGTGTTTTTTAGCCGGTTTGCGCAGAATTGAAACGACGTGGGAGGGAAGCCCCCAGGAAGCTCACAGACCGAAAGCAGTGTATCATTACATCCAGGACCGTTATCTCAAACCGGATTTTGCGGTAGATGTAACGGATTTCGTAGAACAGAAGTTCGCGTCAATCAAAGCATATAAAACGCAATTCTGGGATCCGGATTCCACAGAACCGAAAACACCTATTTCAGGTGAGGATTTCTTTGAATTTCTTCGTGGAAGAATGGCAGAATTCGGCCGCAGTATCGGTGCGCGTTATGCAGAAGGATTTACTGTTGAGCGTTTGCCCGGAGTAGATTCTTTATTTGATCTTCGCTAAGGTTTCCTTTACGTTTTCGATTAAGTCAGCGAATTCTTTTCTCAATTCCTCATTGAGGATTCCATCCTTGAAATTCGCTTCAAAGCTTGGTAAGCTGAAATGACCGATGATATTCGCAGTATGACGCGGAAAGCGGCTTAAAGCAGCTTCCAGTACGAACTTTGCTCCCAGTTTTCCCGGTGAAGTTGAAATCAAAAGCATCGGTTTGTCATGAAATACGCTGTTGTTCAACCGGGAACACCAATCCAGCGTGTTTTTGAATGCAGCAGAATAACTTCCGTTGTGTTCGGTCATGGAAATCACCAGGAAGTCGGAATTTTCGATAATCTCATGCAATTCGTATGCTTCATCCGGATATCCGTTTTCTTTCTCCTTATCAACAGAAAATAAGGGCATTTCGAAGTCGTTCAGATCAATCATGTTGATTTCGCCCTCAAACTGATGAGCTGCAAAATGTGCAAATTGCTGGTTGATGGAAGATTTACTGGTACTTGCTCCGAATGCTAAAATTTTCATGTGAAATGTTTTTGCGAATGTAATGATATTCCTAGTTTAAACGGATTCTTTTTGTTGCAGATTTTACAAAATACCTGTTAAACAGGTATGCAGATAATTTTCTTTATGGTCTGATTTTTTTGTGTTAAAAATGAGTAAATGAGACAATTATCTTTCACCTTTCTTCTAAAGCTTACGTTAAATAGTTAAAAGCTTGTTATATTTTGTGTTATTTGTTTCAAATTATAAGAGTAAGCAAGCCACTATTTATTAACCCTTTCATTGAAGAAAACATGAAAAGAACATTTTTATCAATGGGCTTATTAGCCTTTGGTGTATGTTGCACAAATCTTGCAAATACACAAGTAATAATTATTCCTCCTCCGGAAGAAATCACACCGCCTAATGATCCGTATTATCCGCTCCAATGGTCGCATAATAACACCGGTATCGTTCCCAGGTTCTCAGGAACAGGAGTCTGTGGTCTTCCGGGGTTTGATATGAACATTCCTGAAGCCTGGGCATACCTGGATAACCGAAAAATCATTTACCCGGTACGTGTTGGAATTCTTGATTCCGGTCTGGATCCGGTACATCCCGATCTTAATTCTGCACGTCTCCTGCCGGGTAAGAATTTTTCAGTAGTTCCTTACAATCTCAATACAATGGATACATACGGTCATGGTACGCATGTATTGGGAGCTATTGCAGCAACCGTCAATAACGGGATCGGAATAGCCGGTGTCGACAAAAAATGTCTGGTGATGCCGCTAAAAATAGATCCGTCAGTAACTATCAGTCAGAGAGTACATATTGCGGATGCCATTCGTCATGCTGTTAATAATAATGTCAAAGTGATCAACATGAGTTTTGGATGGAACGAACGGACAATCAATAATGATATCCGTGAAGCAATCTCATACGGGATAGCCAATGGGTGTACGTTTGTAGGAGCTGCAGGGAATTTTAATGCCAATGAGGTTCATTTTCCTGCAAAGGTCGGAATTGCAGTCGGAGCAGCTAATCCGTGCGGTGCTATCAAAAATCCGACGACATCACTTACCTGTGAGCAAGACACGCGAACCATTATGGATGAGATGGGGAATTACGTTGTCTGGGGTTCAAATTATGGGGCAGGACTGGATGTGATGGGACCCGGAACGATGCTTCCAGCTATTGATATTCCGGGTGCAGCAGGCTTATCCGGTTATACGGACTGTAGTTTCGGAACTTGCTATAATCCCGGAACAAATGGCGACTATGTTACCAATGCTTTTGGAACATCCATTGCAACACCTTACGTTACAGGAATTGTTTCACAGGTACTTTCGATAAATAATCAGCTGAAAATGCATGAAATAGAGGACTTGCTGTTGAAAGCCTCTATTACACCCATGGCAGGAGGGTATCATTTACCGGATGCTTACGAGGCAATTATGTTAGGTTTGAATTATACTCCTGGCAGTCATCCGTTAGCTGATCTGGCTGTAAATCAGGTGGTTTATGAACGAATGAATGCAAGCACTGTTCGCGCAACCATTACCGTTGTCAACAAATCAACCACGGTTACATCGGCTCCGACTCAGCTGCAGGCATACCTGTCATTTATCCGGGAATTCAACGGTTACTTCAGTGACGATGCATTCCCTCCCACACAAATCAGCATACCGGCCATTGCACCGGGAGCTACGAATACGTACACCATACTGCTTCCATATATTGATTATGACCCGGTGTATTACAAGTTGTGGCTGAATGCCATTGTAGATCCCGGCATGATACAGTATGAATTGGATGATGCGAATAATGGACGCTCTATTTTCGTAAGTCCTAATAACAGTATACTTCAGGTAGATGAGTCGAATGGCTTAGAGGGCACAGAAAATCCGCTGGAACTTATTGACAAGCCGGATCTCATTCCTGCACAGGTTACCTATTCCGTAAACGTTACGTCGCTTGGAAAAGCTGTCAATATGACGTATAAAGTCAAAAATACAGGAACGGTAAACGGAACCTTATACCTGTTCCGCGATGCGGTCAGATATTGGGATTCGTATGATGCAACGCTTAGTAGCGACGACCAGCTTCTTGGGGTTGAAAACATGAATGGGGTTATTACGTTGACTCCCGGGCAGGAAATGACTTTTCCGAATAAGAGTAAGCTGGCTTCCCGTTCCTACCTTTTAATCCAGGTTGATGCGGAATACCTGAATGATGAATCGGATGAGTCAAATAACGTGTATGCTATTCCGTTGATTCATACTTCCGGAATATCTGAAAGAGTGGACAATCAGATGGGTTCGTTAGCGGAACTCCAGATGGAATTGTTTCCAAACCCTGCAAAGGAACAGGTTACTTTAACTCTTGAGACGAATGGCACCGGCATGATTGTACTGACAGATCTTTTAGGACACACTTTGCAGCAACAGGAATTGATGGAAAGCGGAAAGCAAAAATTAGTACTGGATACGCGTCACTTGTTTCCAGGAACTTACCTGGTGGAATTCAGACAGGAATCCGGTAAGAGTATACTGAAAAAACTGGTAATTCAATAAAAAAAGGTCGGGGCGAAAAATTTTTCGCCCCGACCTTTTTTGCTATAAAACTAAACTAACAGAGAAAACATTTCTTTTCAGCTTTCGCGCTAACGCTTGTCGCTGATTGTCTTCGATAGCTGAGCTATCTTTTACTTTACTACGCTCAATTTAACCGTTTTAACTGCATTAGCTGTTCTAACAACAGCGTAGTACAATCCTTGAGCGAAAGTAGCAGCGTTGATTGTGAATTGGTGTGTTCCAACTTCAGCATATTTTGTTGCTACCGTTTGGATCACTTGTCCGTTTGCATTCATTACAACTACTTCGATTTCGTCGTTTTGAGCAATATCAACAAACAATGTAGCATCTGCATTTGTAGGGTTCGGGTACAAAGACACACCTGCGATAGCGGAGTTTTCGATCAATCCAACTAATCCTGTGAAATCAGAACCTGTTAAAAGCGGAGAACTTGCAGC
The DNA here is from genome assembly GCF_030151805.1 of Fluviicola sp. Taxonomy (GTDB): domain Bacteria; phylum Bacteroidota; class Bacteroidia; order Flavobacteriales_D; family Crocinitomicaceae; genus Fluviicola. The sequence goes on along the minus strand of NZ_JASLCN010000230.1, from coordinate 1,050 downwards.
AGGACGGTAATCAGGAGCAGTGTAGTTGTATGGAGTAGTCAAAATACCAGCAGTTGAAGCGATAGAGTCATTCATTCCAGCAGCAAACCAAGCCTGGATATTGAATGTACTTCCTGCGTTTTTTTCAGTTACTTTTCCTGCAGAGTTTCCTGCAACGATGTTGTTTTTGTAAAGAATCAATCCGTTTGTTGCATTTCCTTCGCAAGCAGCACCATCAATGTGAATACCGCGTTGGAAATCCATAAAGATTGAGTTGCGGATATCAATAGCAGAGTTACGGCGAATACGAGCTCCACGACGGTATCCTGCAGCGATTGTATTTGACGTATTTCCTCTGTATGGCCCGATTGCAGTTACGTTTGTGAAGATTGCATTTGTTTGAGGCGTACCTGTAGAACCAGCAGCATCGTTATCAGATTCGAAACCTTCAGAAGTAGAAACAGATGGGTTATCAGCGATGTCCGGGTCACGAACGATCAATCCGAATTGAATTTTTCCTGAGAATCCGAAATCTGTATCGAAATCATCATCTAAATTTCTGTAAGAAACAATGTGTTTTGCATCTACAGTTCCACCGAACCACTCGAATCCATCGTCATTAGAGAAAGAAACCTGAACGTAATCTACAGTTGTGAAATCACCAACAGAACCAAATGTAATACCGTTGATCTCTTTGTCTTGCTGGTAAGCGTATCCAGGGAATTCAACACGTACGTATTTCAATTTTCCTGAGTTATCGTGGTTATCCGGTGTAGTACCACCTCCGAATTCAGTATCCGTAGTTGGAGCTAATCCTTCGATGTTTGCGATACCGTTTGGTTGATTGTTTGCCGCTTTTCCTAAGAAAATAAGTCCCCCCCAATCACCAGGTGCACGAGAACCTGCAGCTTGGTTAGAAGTAAATACGATTGGAGCGTTCACTGTACCTTCAGCGATCAATTTAGCACCTTTCGTGATAAACAAACCTGATCCAAGAACACTTTTGTCACCCATGATAACAGTTCCCGGCTCAATTGTCAAAGTAGCATTGTTTTTTACATAAATCTGACC
>NZ_JASLCN010000138.1 GCF_030151805.1 Fluviicola sp. | reverse complement strand
GAGTTTTGAATGCTTTCGCGTAATGCGGCGTAGTTTACAGGTTTTCGAGTACGGCCTAGCCTTTTTGCTTACTTTTTTGGCAATGAAAAAAGTAAGAGAAATTAGGTAAGAGTGCAAGATGTGCCATGTAATGGGAAATCGCCCCTTGAGTGGAGGACTAAGAAGGAGGGTGGAAGATATACACTTAAAAACAAAAAACCGCCTCGATTACTCAAGACGGTTTCAGGGATATTTATTTTTTCGATTATACCAAACCTTGGTCAATCATAGAATCAGCAACTTTTACGAAACCTGCAACGTTTGCACCTTTCACATAGTCAACCGTTCCGTCTGCTTCTTTACCGTATTTCACACAAGCTTCATGAATCGAAATCATGATACCGTGTAATTTAGCATCCACTTCTTCAGCAGACCAGCTCATACGAAGCGAGTTTTGTGACATTTCCAATCCGGAAGTTGCAACACCACCTGCGTTGGAAGCTTTCCCCGGAGAGAACAATACTTTCGCTTTTTGGAATGCAAGGATTGCTTCCGGTGTTGAAGGCATGTTTGCTCCTTCTGCCACACAGATTACCCCGTTAGCGATCAAAACTTCAGCTTCTTCACCGTTCAATTCATTTTGAGTCGCACATGGAAGAGCGATATCAACTTTCACTTCCCATGGGCGTTTTCCTGCGATGAATTTTGCAGATGGATATTGCTTCACATATTCCTCGATACGACCGCGTTTTACATTCTTCAATTCCATGATGAAATCCAGCTTCGCAGCGTCGATTCCTTCAGCGTCGTAAATGTATCCGGATGAATCGGAAAGAGTCACAACTTTAGCACCCAATTGAGTTGCTTTTTCACAAGCATATTGAGCAACATTTCCGGAACCTGAAACAGCTACGATTTTTCCTTTGAACGAATCTTCTTTCGTAGCAAGCATTTCTTTCGCGAAATATACCGTTCCGTATCCGGTTGCTTCCGGACGAATCAAAGATCCACCCCAGTTGCGCGCTTTTCCTGTCAATACTCCTGTGAATTCGTTACGAATACGTTTGTATTGACCGAACATGTATCCGATCTCACGACCACCAACACCGATATCACCTGCAGGTACATCCGTATCAGCTCCGATGTGACGGGACAACTCAGTCATAAATGATTGACAGAATTTCATCACTTCATTATCCGATTTTCCTTTCGGGTCAAAATCAGAACCACCTTTACCACCTCCCATAGGAAGAGTAGTCAATGAGTTTTTGAAAATTTGCTCGAATCCTAAGAATTTCAAGATAGAAAGGTTTACAGAAGGATGGAAGCGCAAACCTCCTTTGTATGGTCCGATAGCAGAGTTGAATTCAACACGGTAACCGCGGTTAACCTGAATTTCACCTTTGTCATCCAACCATGGAACTCTGAAAATAATGGTTCTTTCCGGCTCTACAATACGGTCTAAAATCTTAGCCGTTTTGTATTTAGGATTTTCTTCGATGAATGGAATTACTGTTTCGGCAACTTCCTGAACAGCTTGTAAAAATTCCGCTTCATGTCCGTTTGAAGCCTCCACTTTTTTCATGAATGCGTCAATTTGAGCTTGGTATTTACTTGACATATTTTTAATGCATTTATTTTACGTGGAGCAAATGTAATTAATTTTAAAAACGAAGCAGAAAATTTATAGAACATTAATTGGCAATTCAATTTTAATCAATGGGAACCCCATTTTGTTGGTTAGAAAGCGATTATTGATAATATTTTCGAAAGGAGTAGACAACCTAAAATTAATAATCCCGTCTTTTGTACAATTAAAACCCGAATTGAAATGAAAAAATACATCCTACTATTCGTTTTCGGCATTGTCTTTTCAAGTATTGATTCCTTTGGTCAAGTTTACGAAAAGATTTATGAATTGTCCGGAACAGAGGTACAAAACAAGATGAATCAGAATAAAATTGCCGGCATAGATATTTTGTCGGGAGTGAGAACTCATCACGTGATCGGACTAGCCGGAATCGGTGTTTCCCAGAAAGCATCTTTAGAAACGATATTGAATAATGATGCGAGAGTCATCTCGTTTGTTTTGAGTGAAGATGCTACATCTTTGGTTTTGGAGTCACAAGCTGTTTTAACAAAAGAAGAGTTTACAGCTTTGATTCAAGTGATTAATGGCGTTGTTACAGGTTACGCTGCAGAATATTCTATCTAACCCTACACAAGAGATTTTATCCTATGAAAACAATCAAACATATTTTATCAGGCTTGGGATTATTCCTTGGACTGAGTGTTGCAGCTCAGGTTTCGCCGGGAGCTTCCTGTTCTCAGGCGGGGTGTTCCATTTCAGGATCATACCAGAACTTAACAGGCGTACCAAGTATGGGAACTTACGGATGTTTGTTCTCCACACCCAATCCAAACTGGTTGGCGATCGGTATCGGTACATCAGGAAGTATCCACTTAACATTGACCCAATCGACAAACGGAGGAAACCCTATTGACGTAGATTTTGCGCTTTACGGGCCTTTTACGAGCGTTTCCGCCGGTTGTCCTATCGGTCCGAATACACCAACTGTGGATTGTTCTTATTCAGCAGCAGCAACGGAATCGGTTGATATCAATAATGCGGTTGCAGGACAAGTATACATCTTATTGGTAACAAACTTCAACGGTCAGGCAGGAAATATCAGCTTACAGCCAAATACCGGTACTCCTTCAACAGGAACTGTAAACTGTGCGATTAACTTCAGTGCTACGACTACTCAAACGCCGGCTACATGTAACCAGCCAACAGGTAGTGTTACTGTAACACCGGTTGGTGGTTTCCCTCCATATACCTATTCATGGAATATCCCGGGAAACCCCACAACTCAAACTGTAAACAACGTGCCTCCGGGAACTTATACAGTTACAGTTACTTCCGGACCGAACCCGACAACCGGACAAACAGTAAACCCGACAACTGCAACAGTTACGGTAACGAATATCAATGCAACTTACAGTGCAACTTCCACTCCGGCTTCTTGCCCGATGGGACATAACGGAACTGCAACTGCAAACTTTAGCGTACCTGGAAACCCACCGGGAGTAACAGCTACTTATCATTGGAATGATCCTGCAGGGCAAACTACACAAACTGCAACAGGACTTTTACCTGGAACATATGTTTGTACCATTACATTGTCAAGCGGATGTACAGGAACTGCAACAACAACTGTTGGAGCGAATCCGGTAGCTTACTCAAGTACTTCTACTTTGGTATCATGCCCGGGAGGTTCAGATGGTACAGCGACAGCTACCATGGCTCCCGTAGTTGGAACCTTATCTTATGCATGGAATGATCCTGCAGCTCAAACATCTCAAACAGCAACCGGATTATCTGCAGGAAGTTATTCTTGTGTGATTACATCAAACATCGGATGTACGGGAACAGTAAACGTAACAGTTTCGGAAATTCCGGGAATGCTTGCTAATTTCTCTACAATAACCGATGTGAGTTGTCACGCAGGAAGCGACGGAATCTTGTCTGTTGCCGTAACACAGGGTACAGCTCCATATTCTTATGTATGGGATCACTCGGCTTCTACAACGAATACTGCAAGTGATTTAAAAGTAGGAAATAACACAGTGACGATCACGGATGCGAAAGGATGTATCATTTCGAAAAGCCAGGTGCTGAATGAGCCTCCTCCGCTACAAATTACATTCCTGACTCAGGACTTGATTATTTGTCCGGAATCATCTACCACTTTGAGTGTTCAGGGAACAGGTGGTAATGGAAGCCAGTATTACACATTTACATGGAAAGAAAATGGAATAGTGATCGGAACAGGAACATCCATTGAAGTTGACCCGGTATCATCAGGAACACAGTATTGTGTTGAGTTAACGGAACAATGTGGTTCTCCGTCTACAGATTCTTGTATGTTGATTCACTTCCCGACACCGATTGTACCGGTATATGTATCGAACAAACCTTATTCTTGTTTGCCGGGAGATTTTATTTTCTCTTTGGACACAACAAATCTTGATCAGGATGATCTGATTGATTCGGTAGTGGTTGATTTCGGAAATGGTCAGGTGGGAACAGTTTATGGAACAGATAGTATTCACTATATCTATACACAAGCGGGAATTTATACCATGAACGTTACGGTAACTTCCGAATTAGGATGTGTTACAACAGCAACGTTCGCCGGAATTGCAAATGTGATTGCAAACCCAGTGGCTGATTTCACATTCTCTGCAAACCCGACAACCATTTTTGAAACGGTCGTTAAAATGCAGGATAAATCAAGTCCGAATGTTGTAAACTGGACTTGGTCTGCTCCGGGATCGAATCCGAATACCAGTACATATCAGAGCCCGACATTCCATTATCCGGAAGGTGTTGTAGGTAAGTATCCCATCCAATTGATCGTTGAAACACCGGAAGGATGTGTAGACACTGTGGAACATATCTTGTCAGTAATCAGCGACATTATTTTCTATGCGCCGAATGCATTCACTCCGGATGGAGATGAGTTCAACCAAAGCTGGAAATTCTATGTTTCAGGAATTGATGAGTACAATTTCGAATTGTTGATCTTCAACCGTTGGGGAGAAATCATCTGGGAAACACACGATGTAAACTCTTCATGGGACGGAACGTACAACGGTCAGCCGGTTACAACAGGTGCTTACACCTGGATTGCAAGGGTGAAAGATGTCTATACCGACTCCAAGAAAACCTTTAACGGTGCAATCAATGTTTTAAAATAAAACTTCGACTACTTTTATATATCCGGGGAGCTCTGCAATTCAATTTGCAGGGCTCTTTTGTTTTGGCCAGTTCCGGAATTTAAATGGTGCTTTCATTCTGTGCAGATATTGATTTGTATAATGAATCCGTCAAACGATTAGCAGCATGTTATCTGTGTAAATCTG
>NZ_JASLCN010000134.1 GCF_030151805.1 Fluviicola sp. | reverse complement strand
AAGGCGATTGCTGTGTTTATTGCAGTTACGGAACAGTAAAATGTCCGCCGATTCAAAAAGGAGAGAGCTGTTGTTGAAACAGACAAAATGAATGGTGGAAGTTTCAAACAACGTAAGGATCATTCTCTTACCTCATTCGCTGTTTTGTTCTTTCGTCATGAATCTGTACTATTGAATGATTATCGTAATAAAACGGTTATATGAACACACAAGAACAAATCGAAGCATATATTGCGAGCCAGCCCGGGCCAAAACGCAGTGAGATAGAAGCGTTGCATCAAATGATACTTCACGTGTCACCGGATTGTAAATTATGGTTCACAGATGGTAAAAACAGCGAGGGCAAAATCATTGCCAATCCGAATATCGGATACGGAGGCTACACCATCCAATATGCTGACGGAACAAGCAGGGAGTTTTTTCAAATTGGGTTGAGCGCCAACAAAACCGGAATCTCTGTGTATATCCTGGGTCTGGAGGATAAAACATACTTAGCCAGAACATATGGTGAAAAGTTGGGAAAGGCAAGCGTAACCGGGTATTGCATTAAATTCAAAACACTAAAAGACATCCATATCGATGTGCTCGAAACGGCAATCCGGTATCGGTTTGAGAGTCAGCACTGATAGAAATCTCAGCGCACCAAAATCTTTTTAACCACCGTTGATTTTCCGGCAGTAATCTTCAGGAAATAAACGCCTTCCGGTTGATGGATGGGATAAGAAACCATTCCCGACGGATAAAGAGAAGTCCGATCCGGAATCTTTCCGGATACATCCGTGAGTACCAATTCCGTAAACAATTCGTCGCCGGAGATTGTCAGGTTTCCGTCCGTTGGATTCGGATAAACACTCACAGAAGACAAGTTCAAGCGATTCATCTGAATAAAGTGTGTGCTAAATGATTGTTTTTTTAGTGGTTTATAAGAGAGGAGGAACGAAAGGCTTATTCGTTGTCTGAAAGAATCTGTCAGGAAATAAATAAAAACCAGACACCTTATTCTTTTTTCATCTCGAAAGTCATTCCACCCTGTTTAAAAATCATCGTCTTGTGATCGGCTAAGAACTCAATTTTTACGCCGGCTTCTTCAAACTGAAATTTGTTCGTGTCATAAGCCTCAACCGGAAGGGGAGATTGCCCGGTTCCCTGGATGTAAAGAACTCCATCCTTGTGATTGACGGCTATTTTAATCGGCAACTCAGGTGAAGTGTAGGTACCGGTATATTGATCCATTTCTTTTGCGGAAACCTTCACGTCTTTAAACTCTGGAAATTCAAAAGGTTCCTCATACATGATGCTCAACACGCCCAAAATGAGCTGATTTCGGGTGAAGCGTTCTCCGTTGATAGCAAGCACGATCGAAACGCTGTCTTTTTCGTTATAACCCAATACCGAATGCGTTCCTTTTGTATCACCGCCATGTCCGTAAAGCATTTGTGTTCTCATCGGAATCTGCATCAATCCTCTTCCGAAGTATTCATCCGGATCCAACACTGGTTTCATGATCTCTACCGTTTCTTTTTTCACGATTTCATAGCGGAATAATGCCTGGATGAACAGTAATAAATCTTCGGGAGTTGCAACAATATCTCCGACACCTTTGGTATTCGGAAAATAAAAATCCGGCATTTTTACCCATTTACCGTTTGTTTGGTATACATAGGGCAAGTACACATTCTCCGGTTTGGTCAATATGGACGCCGTATTTTTTAAACCAAGCGGTTGGCATATTTGTTCCTGGATAAGTATTCCATAATTCTTCTGGTACACTTTTTCTGCAATGTTAGCCAGCAAGTAGTAAGCCGAATTGGAGTATTCCTGTTTTTCTCCGGGTTTGAAAGCCAGGCCCTGGCGTTTGATCTCATCCAGGATTTGCTGTTCACTGACCTTTTTGAGAAGCCAGTTTGGATCTTTTTCATTCCAGACATAATCGCCCAATCCGCTGGTGTGATTCAGCATCTGTTTCAGGGTGATTTCACTTGCTCCCGGCATTTCCGGAAAGAATTTTTCCAGCTTGTCATCTAAAGACAAACGTCCGCTTTCAATCAATTGAAAGATCAAAACAGCCGTATACGTTTTGGTAATGGATCCGATTTGGTATTTGGTATGCTGGTCGTGTTTCAGCTTCGGAACAGCAGCCTGCCCGAAATCCCGGTGGTAGAGCTCCTTTCCGTTTTTAGAAATGATCAGCGAGCCGATACAGCGGTTGTTGTTTTCCAGGAGACCGATGAAGCTGTCGACCTGGTCTATGTGAAGATTTTGAGCCGTTATGCCGAAAGCAGCTGTAACGAAGAGTAGGGAGAGAATAAATTTGGATGCCATACTGAATTGAATTTATAGAATGCACGTTTATCAGAGTGCTGTTGCAAAGTAAAGCGCGTTTGCTCAGCATGTGATTGTTTTTTTGACCTGCTTCCCGGAATTGGGGACAAACAGTTTTTCTATGAAAGCAGACCGCGTTCGTCCCTGATTTGGACAGGTTGGTGTAAAAAAAGACCGTTTGAGGCAGGAATCGCTAACTTTATGCTTTTAACGTGTTTTTCAATGAAAGTGACCAGGCGCTTCCCTTTAATCAGGCTGTTATTGAATGCCCTTTTTACAGGTTTGATCTTTTGGGCGGCAATTGCAAACAATAGCGGTAGCGAAGTTGCTCTTGGGGATGTTTTACTATACAACAGCCTGATTTTTGTGCCGGGTTGGATCAACAATTTTTACTTGCTTCCAAAGCTGCGCAGGGACAAAAAAGCCGGAAGATATTTCCTGAGAATTGCCTTGACGTTTCTTGCCGGTTCGTTGATTTTGGGATTATACCTGCATGGGTTACAGGACGCTTATCATACGGATGATTTAAGTCAATTTACTCCTGTCGGAATGACTTCTTCCGCTCCCGGATTCCTGAAGGAGTATCAGTATTATTTCGATGCATTTCCCGCAATTAGTATTGTGATGATCATGCTGGTCATCGGGTATGTGATCCGGGAATTTTTGCTGAAGCTGAAAAAAGAAAATCACATTCGAAATGAGCAGATCATTGCCGAGCTCAACTTATTGAAATCACAGATCAGTCCGCATTTTTTGTTTAATGTGCTCAACAGCTTATACGCTTTGTCCTTGAATAAGTCGGATAAAACCCCAGGCGTTATTTTACAACTCTCAGATATTCTCCGCTATTCCTTATATGAAACCCGGGAACGTGAAATTCCCGTTCTGGATGAGGTAGCGATCATTGAAACCTATATGGCCATTGAAAAAATGAGAATACCGGCTACGGCAAGTGTTTCGTTTAATCACGATGAGATTGATCAGACCATTAAAATTGCTCCGATGCTTTTATTGCCGTTGATCGAAAATGCATTCAAACACGGCGTGGATTCTACGGTGGATGATTCTTATATCAGGGCATCGCTGTCTAAAAACGAAACCCGCCTGGTGTTTACCTGCGAGAACACCTATAAGGAACCAAAGACAAAAAACACTCAGGTAGGAGGGATTGGAATTCAGAATGTCCGGAAGCGCCTGGAGTTGTTATATCCTTCGCGGCATTCGCTGGAAATCGAAAAGCAAGAAGGAATTTTTAAAGTGACCTTGTTAATTTTGCTGTGAAATGACTCGAAAAATAAGATGCCTGGTAGTAGACGACGAAAAACTGGCGCAGGAAGTATTGATCCATCATATTTCAAAATTTGATAGTTTGGAACTGGAAGGAGTGTGTAATAACGTTTTCGAACTCATCAGTTTTTTAAACAAGGATAAAAACATCGACTTGATTTTCCTGGATATCAAAATGCCGGAAATCAGCGGAACTGACTTCGTCAATATGTTCAATCATCCGCCGGCAATCATTTACACCACCGCTTACAATCAATATGCACTGAACGCTTTCGATCAGAGTGCACTGGATTATTTGTTGAAACCCATTTCGCTCGAACGCTTTTCCAAAGCAGTTCAGAAAGCACAACATTTTCTGAATATCCACGAACAACAACCTGTGCAAGCTGCCGGGGAAAACCGGAACGCCCCTTTTTATGTCAAAAGCGACAAGAAACTGGTGAAAATCGACCCGGATCAGATCGTCTATATCGAAGGAATGCGCAATTACATCTGCTTGTACCTGGAAGCGGAGAAAGTCATTGTTCACGGAACATTGACCGGGATCGAAGAAAGTTTAAACCACATGGCGCATATCGTCCGGGTGCATAAATCCTTTTTCATCAACCTGCATAAAGTCAAATATGTGGAACAGCACATCATCACGCTCGCCAATACAAAGAACATCCCCATCGGGTTGAATTACCGGGAGCAGGTGTATGAAAAACTGAAGGTAATTTAATATTTTTCATCGTATTGCGGTGAAGCCCGCCAACAACAGCTTACCTGCTAAAGGATTGATTCACCATTCGCATCCGTTGTTAAAACCTCGCTCATATAATCAAAAAACGGACGAAGCCCCTGGAATGTTTGATCCAGTTTTTCCACGAAGTCTGGCCGTAACACCTCCTCGTCGGTAAAAGGATGTCGTAAGATAAATTGCTTCTTTCGTAAGAGCTCAATAGCCGGATGATCTTGATCGAAACCTTTGGGCGCTGTTTTTACAGCATCACCGTGCAATTCGCCGAATGTATCAACGAAATCGGGTTGTGTCAAAAGCGCATTCCATTCGTCGTAATTGAACGAAATATCTTCCCGGATGCGTTTCAAATCATCCGGATTCGGAGCAAAGAACCCACCTGCCATAAAACTATGCCCGGGTTCCAGGTGAAAATAATATCCTCCGCGTAATTGAGCGCCTGCCCTGCTGAACCGGATCCCGAAATGCGTTTTGTAGGGAGCTTTCTCTTTAGAGAACCGGGTATCTGCATAAATACGAAATAAACTCGCTTTTCCCGACGCTGTTTCAAGATGATCGTGAATGCGCATTTTAGCCAGCAGCGAATCTGCGAAAGCAATGACATTTTGATGCGCATGTTCATAAACCGCTTTGTTTGTCTGAAACCAATCGCGGTTGTTGTTTGCTTTTAAAACAGCAAGAAAATTGAGAGTGGATTGTTGTATCATACTATAAAGGTATGTTTTGTCCGATAATTTAAGTGATTTTTTAAATTTCCCGTAGCTCACAGAGAATTAAGCGGATCCTGTTTTTCATTTCAAGTCGAAGGACATCATTCAATCGGCTATGTCGGTTCGAGTTTCCGACTTTTTCAGTCGGAAGTATCGAGAACGACATGCACATAATTGTAAAAAAACACCATCCAAAAAAGGATTCCAAAATCACAAAAAAACGCATCTGAATCACTCAGCTACAGGTCAAGTACGGATAGAGCATAGGTCAAGTATGGGTTAAGTATGGATACAGTACACGGCAAACGCATCTAAACTGCACTGCAATAAATAGGATACAATGAATAATGACAAGACATGTCACTTTATAGTAAAAGGGGAGGTATACCCATTCGATGTACTTGTTTCATGTGGAGAGAGGAAATCTGATTTACGCAAAAAATTAACGGATGTACTCCCTAATAGAATCGTATCAACAGAATTAAAGATAAACAAGTTATGCTCTGGTAGAACTATCATGTTCTCCACCGGACAGGTGCTTTTGTGGTTAAAGGAAAAGCCAACCACAGTTGATGGGTTGGCTATATTGAGTCATGAGATATTTCATTGTGCATTTTTCATACTTAATCGGATAGGGATTGAGTACTCTAGTGAGTCAGACGAAGCGTACGCTTACTTCATTCAGCATTTGACTAAGAAGATATATGAAAATATTGACATCACTTTTTCTTAGGCTTATTCGGTGTCTGTGTCAAAGCAGATGCCGCAACACTTTTTACCTTTTTCGGAGCTTTAGGGTTAGATAACAATTTACTTGCTTCTTTTGCTACCTTTTTAGATGTTTGTTCGTTATTTTTTGTCATGATTCAATGAATTAAAGTGAACAGCTAAAATATAAATTTCATTTCATAATCCTAACACCTTCTCCAAATAACCAGTTCCCCAGCCAGCTTTCATCCTTTTGGACTTCACGCCAATCTTTGAACTCGACTCCCGCTTGAGTATTTCAAGTGATATTTTGTTGATCAATGAAAAATTGATCACTGCATTCTGATTCATTTTACGGGACCCATCTTCATTGAACGCAACGTCTAGCATCCAGTGTAGGTTATTCTCTATTCCCCAGTGCGAACGGATCACACTCATTATATGCTCTGCGTTTGTGTTAAGACTCGAAATGTAATGAGTAGTACTGAACTCTGTTTTACCAGCTATCGTGACTTCTGATTTCACAACTATAATAGACTGTAGATTATCCCACACCTCATGTTTTCTGAGCATCTTTGGATGGTATAACACTGCAGCTGTTCTCTTTTCGATTCTCCCATGAGCCTGATCAATCGTTTCATGAACAGAATCAGGCGTCAATTCCCTGAAAGCAAACTCAATATCTCTCACCATTTGGCGCCGGTTATTTTTCACTTGGAGTACATAGTCAGCTCCTTTCTCTACTATTTTAGAGGCGATATTCATCTGTGCTCCCATAGCGTCAAGCGTGACAATAGATCCTTCAATGAATAAGGCATCAAGCAACTCCAGGATTACATTCAATTCTCCAATCTTCTTATTGGTATAAACCTGGCCAAGTGTTATACCAGCATTCTTCGACCATGCACTTACCATGTGTACTGCATGTAAATTACTTCGTTTCGATCCACGGATTGATTTGCCATCAATTGAGATTACATCTCCTGTTTTCTCTCTCTGGATTGTGGATACCCATTCCCTGAAGCAACTCTCGAATTTATCCGGATCCATTGTAGAAAAGAACCGGTTGAATGTGTCGTGAGATGGAATTCCATTCTCTAGATTTAGATGTTTACTGAACCAGTCAAATTTCTCGACTCCAAATTCTTCGATCTCATTCCACGTTTCAGCACCGCATATTACAGCGGCTAGTGAAATGAAGATGATATTCTCCATCGAGTGCAGTTTAGTTCGGTTCATTCTATGGTCTTTTAAGTCCTTGAAAATATCCAGTAAAGTCATGGCGTGTGCTTTCCATTAGAATCAAAATCATAATGTGTTGGTAACAAAAACGTAGTCTGACGGGAGAGGCGAATGATGAATGGATTTATTTTTAGATAAACAAAACAAAGACCACTATTAATCCTAAACTTATAGTGGTCTGTTTCGGGAATATTACTTACGTACTATTCTTGTTGTTGTGGTAACTGTGATTCCACATGTAACAGTAACGCGTACAGGGATAGTCGTTTTACGGATAACAATTTTTGATGACATATCAACATCTCCTTTCTTTTTAATGTAGGCTTTTTACAGACATAATGATCCTACTCATCATTCGCCTCGGTCTGTGCACCTGAAAATTAGGCACAAAAAAACCCGACTTATTAGGACTCGTCGGGTTTTTATTTCTTTGACCAACATTGGAGATGCATATGTCAAGATGTTATC
>NZ_JASLCN010000127.1 GCF_030151805.1 Fluviicola sp. | reverse complement strand
TATAACATTTTAATACTGTATCCATACTTAACCCATACTCTACCTATGCTCTATCCGTACTTGACCCATAGCTGAGTGTGCCAGATAAGATTTTTTGTGATTTTGGAATCCTTTTTTGGATGGTGTTTTTGTACAATTGTGTGCATGTCGTTCTCGATACTTCCGACTGAAAAAGCCGGAAACTCTAACTGACATAGCCGATTGAAGTATGTACTTTGACTCCGCTCAGTACCCTCTTCGACTTGATTCGACAGGCTCATCACAAGTAGCTCAGTACGCTTACACCTAAGCTTGTGCCATCGCTAAAGCTATTGGCGACATGCGATCGGCGAAGGCACAGAGGCGCGCAAAAAACGAAAAATAGTATCCACTTAATTTTGTGTGAGCTACGGGAAATTTAAAAAATCACCTAAATTCTTGTACAAGACATTTATATCATGTTGAAAATTAGTATTTGCTGATTCTTTTGATCACTCTGGAAGCTCCTGAACTGATTTCTACTAAATAGATACCTGATTGAATATCATAGAGTTGTATTTCCGTCTTCGCTTTGCTGCTGTTTATGATTCTTACTACTTGTCCGGAAAGAGAAGTGATCCGATAGGTAAGTGATTCGTTACCGCTTTGTTCGAAAATCACAACTCCTTGTGTTGGATTCGGATACATGCTGATTTCGTTCAGGTAGTTTTCGGAAATGCTGTTGGAAGAAGTTCCGTCAACGCCATCTCCTGCGGAGAACTGGCCTCTTTCACGATTGGATCTGGTAGTATTGAAATCCTGTGCTTTTTCAGCAGTACATGGTGCATTCAAAAGCATTTCAACATAATAGTCAATTCCGGTTGAACCGGCAGGCGGAACATCGTTGTAAGCAGAAGTTCCCAAAGCAATTGTCGGGCTCACGGCAGTCCAGTCCAGCTGATCTGTTTTTCTCCAGACAACATAACCGCTTACGTTCCCGGAACCTTCGTAATCGTCCCAAAGAACGTCGATAGATCCGTTTCCTGTAACCAGAATGGTATTTAAATGAAGCGTTTTATGTTCGGAAGAAACGGGACTTTCTGCTCCGCATTCGTTTACGGCAGACAGCTTGTATCTCCATGAACGATTCATCGGGGAGGCCACCACGTCATTGAACGCAGAAAGATTGTCTGCCATTACGGTGTCGATTAACTGGTAGTTTCCTGCCAGATCCGATTCCCGGTAAATGTTGTAGTGATGAATTCCGGATAATTCGGTTCGTTCCCAAACGACCAGGTTGGTTGTTGTGAGCGTATCTACCGTCACCAGGCAAATGGGTTGGGTGAGTGGTGCTTTTGTGCCTACAACAAATGTTTTGGCAGAATAACACGGCTGACTGATCGACCCGCTTAATGCCGTAATGGTATAGGAACCGGAGTTCAGGTTAAAATTGCTTTGTGTAGTGGCTCCGTTTGACCAGGACCAGGAGTTTGCCAGGGTTCCTCCATTCGGATCCTGAACGAAATCAATCGCAATCATTCCGTTGTTTTGATTACAGGCTGTTTTTGTGACTGTTCCGTTAATATTCACCGCAAATTTGTCATCCAGCTGATAAGTAAATTCTTTGACACACGTATTTCCATCCGTTACCTGGAGCGTGTACAAACCGTGTCCGACTCCTGTTAGATTCGAGGAAGTTTGCCCGGTTCCAATCCAGTTGTAAGTGGGAGTTCCGGATGCATTGACACTTGCAGAAATACTTCCATTGGTTGCTCCGCAAGTGGGTTCTGTTCCGGATAAACTTGCCGTTATTGCTGCGGGTTCGGTAATGATGTATGAACCTGAAACCTGGCAGCCGTTATCGTCCCAAACATTGATCGAGTAACTTCCCGGAGCAAGATTGGAAATCGTTGAAGTTCCATAACCGTTAGACCAAAGGAATTGATACGCATTTGGATTCACAATGCTGATGCTGATAGAACCGTCATTCAATCCGTGGCAGGAAACGTTGGTAAGGGTCGGGGTAAGCGTTATACCCGCAGCATCAACCGAAGTTGTTCCGGTAATGTGGCAATTGTATTGATCGGTAGCGTTGTAATAGTAGGGTCCGGGAGCCAGGTTTGAAATGGTATTGGTTGTTTCTCCGGTAGACCATTCCAGGGTGTACGTGGAAGAGGCGCCCGGAGTAAAAGTGACTGTTGTTGTCCCGTTTGTACTTCCGCAGGCACTTGGTGTTGAAACAACAGAAGCACTCCCCAAAAAAGGAAATATCAATGAGGCAGTAGCATTCACAATACATCCGTCGATTTCATCCTGCATCGTGATGGTTCCCCCGGTAAAGCCCTGGGAAACAACCGTGCCGTCGATCGTTGCTCCGGAAACCACGTTGTTATTGATTTTAAAAACCCCGTTATCGTAATAATTCACATAATTTATCAGGTTGATGAGGTTGTCATTTGCACATAAATTCAGCGGATTACTGGTGAAATTGACTACCGGAGCTGTGATATTACCTACAGAAACTGCCGGAAGATTCATCGTGCTGATACTGTAACCGTCTGAAATGTCGATCGAAATAGCAGCATTTCCGCCTGTTGCTCCGATGGAACCGTAAATGGCATATTTGGTAATGGCAGGTGAGGAGCTGTTGTCGAAAGAGATAATTTCTGCTGAAAGACCGCTTACAATTCCGTTGAGATCCGTAATGCTGTGAATTTTTAGCGGACCGTCGCGGTTATCGTCGTAAAATTCCAATGCATGAAACAGTTGATTGTTGCTGTTCTTGCAAGTTCCTGTGTTTGCAACAATGGAAGCCGGGTTTATTTCAGATTTCGTATTGAAAACGTCGGAATAATAATAGTATCCGTCGTTTTGGTAATTGATAGCGAGATGTTCTCCGGAAGCATCTAATGATAACATCATCAGGTTATTTACCCCGGCAGTTGGCGGAACCTGGACTCCCAAGGTATCCCAATCTCCGGTGTTCCAGTCTTTGCGGAAAACAAACAAATTTGCGAAGGTTGCACTTCCTGCGGGGGCAAAGTGAGAGAGCAAAAAGGTATATGCAGCATTTTGAGTGACTTCAAAAAAGTTTGTGTCAATATTGAAGAGTAAAGGAGCATCTGTTGTTGTGTTCAGTGCAATGTTTGCGGTTCCGGCAAAGTCTTTCTCATAAGTTGTCTGGTTTGCGTAATTGCGCATATATACTTTGGGTGCGTTTTGCCCGTTTCCTGCCAAAAAGAAATTCCCGGAAATGAAATTGGTTCCGGAATTGTTTTTTAAACGTCCGTCATTGGCTCCGGTGCTGTTGTAGTAAGATAATGCATACGGGTTACTCAATGGGGCGACTGCCAGCCGGTTGTTACCGGCTCCTGAAATACCGTAGTAAACCGAATTGGTCGAAAAGTAAATGATGAAATTTCCCGAACCGCTGAAACCCGGATCGAGCAAGGTATTTACTCCAAAGTCACTGTCCCATGTGTTACTCGTCGTATTGAAGTAGCAGATGCTGGTATTGGTATTGTCTACGTACATCACAGCCAGTTTACCTGAAACCGGATCTGCCTTGAAAACCCATCCGCCGAGTGCACTGCTCGCGGTGAATGAATTGTAGGCAATAATCGCATTGGTGGTGAAGTCAAATTTGTGGACGAAGAGTCCGGAGAAACCACTTGTTACAAGATAAGCCTTATCGTTGATTACCTCGCCTTCAATCCTGCTGATAGAACCGATATTTGTATTCTCAACATTCAGCCATTTCCAGGTACCAACTCTCGGATCGTACATTGTTACGCGGAGATAGGTTCCTACAGAGTCACTGAAATGATACAGTTTTTCCTGGTACATGAGCGATTTTACCTGCCCGCTACCCAAGTAAGGATCGGCTGGCATATCCGGCGACCAATCGTAGGTCTGTGCTTTTGCACCGAATGTAGCTGCAAGAACTACGAGGATGAGAATGAGCTTTTTCATAAGTACTGAATTAACTAGTGATAGAAAGATCATTGTGCCTTGAAGAACAATGATCTTTGATGTCTGTTTTGCAGGAAGTTTAAAGTTTAACCACCCGCTTTGTAATTTTTGTGTCGTTTATTTTTAACTCAATGAGGTAAATCCCTGCTGTGAGATTGCTTAAGTCTAATGTTGCTGTGCTTTGATTGCTTTCCGTTGTTTGCATCAGTTGACCGGAAAGCGATACGATCTTGTAGCTGATGTGTTCGCTTCCTTCCTGTATGAAAATCAATTTACCGGAAGTTGGATTCGGATAGAACTGAATCGTATTCAGGTAGTTTTCAGAAATGCTGTTTGAAGAGTTTCCGGTTCCTTCACCGGTAGAGAACTGACCTCTTTCACGATTGGACCGCACGGTGTTGAAATCCTGTGCTTTCTCAGCAGAACATGGTGTGCTTAAAGCGAATTCTACCATGTAATCCAATCCGGGAGTAGCATAATCTACCGGGTCTGTAAAAGTCAGGATGTTGTTCGGAACAGTTCCAGCCTGTTCCCATCCGTTTGCGGTGGTATATCTCCAGATAATGTATTCCGTGAAAGCTGTTCCCTGGTAAGCGTTCCAGTTTACCTGAACAGAATTGTTGCCCAAATCCAATAAATCGAGGTGAATCGTAAGATGAGCGGTACTTAAGGGACTTTCTGCGCCACAATTATTTACAGCGCTGATTTTATAACTCCAGGAGCGTTCCAGGGGAGAAGCGATTACATCATTGAAAATCGAGATGTTGGAAGCTCTTACGGTATCAATCAGTATATATTCTCCTTGCGTGGAAGTTTCGCGGTAGATGTTGTAGTAGTCAATTCCTGCCGGTTGTATTTTTTCCCAAACGACCAGGTTTGTTGTAGTGGTTTCGTCAACGGTAATCACGCAGATGTCTTGTCTGAGTGGGTTTGCTACCGGAAGATTCCATCCTTTCAGGGCTTTGCAGTTTGTATTTGCCACCACAACCGTACAAACATAATTGTCTGCAGGAACATTCAGAAGGTCTTGTGTCGTTGCGCCGTTTGACCAGAGGATTGATTGAATCGGATCCCCGGTCCAGGATGAAACATTCACTAAAATTTTTCCGTCATTTCCTCCGCAGCTCGTTGGTACAACTGTTCCGGAAATATCTGCCGAGTTGTTTTCGCTCATGTAAACCGGTTTTACAGCCATACAATTGTTGGCGTCTTTTACGGTTGCCGAGTAAATTCCGAATGCTAAATTCGATGCGATATCTCCAGTTGCGCCGTTTGACCAGGTTGTTGTGTAAGGAGGAATTCCTCCGGAAATTCCCCAGACCTCTGCTTCTCCGTCTGATCCTCCGCAGGTCGGACCAACATTTGATCCTGCCGAGAAGGTTAATTTTGCCGGCTGCGAAACAGTAATTGCTTTGGTGATCAGGCAGTTGTTGGCATCTGTTGCATAAACGGTATATGTTCCAGCTGATAAACCTGTTACAGCAGTTCCCGTGTGGCC
>NZ_JASLCN010000126.1 GCF_030151805.1 Fluviicola sp. | reverse complement strand
CTCCCAACTCCAATTTCTCACTCGAAAAACTCGGTATTTCTTCCCTGAATGAAATGCAGGAGCAAATGCTTCTTTCATCAAAAGAAAACAACGAAATAATCTTACACGCCCCCACGGGTTCCGGTAAAACAGTCGCATTTTTACTAACGGCTTTGGGAAAATTGTCCAAAGAACAAGCTTCTGTTCAATTGCTGATCATTTCCCCTACCCGCGAGCTTTCGATTCAGATTGAGGACGTATTCAAAAAACTGAGCACCGGGTTTAAAGTAAATACTTGCTACGGTGGACATTCCATGCGGGTTGAGGAAAATAATTTATCCGTTCCGCCTGCCGTTTTAATCGGAACACCGGGAAGATTAGCGGACCACGTCAGAAGAAACAACATCGACCTGTCGGAAGTACATACTTTGGTGTTGGATGAATTTGACAAATCCCTTCAAATGGGCTTCGAGTCGGACATGACGGAAATTATTCGGGAGCTTCACGCACTTAAAAACAAATACCTGGTTTCGGCAACCAAATTGGAAGTCATTCCTACATTTACGCAAATTCAGAAACCGCATACCATTGATTTTTTAACCGAACAAAGTCATCAGATCAATTACTTCGGGATTCATTATCACAGCTCAGATAAACTGGAAACATTGCTGGAGCTTCTCTGTAACCTTCCCCAGGGAAAGACAATTATTTTCTGTAATCACAGAGAACCGGTTGTTGAAATCACAGATTATTTGAAATCCAATGGGGTTGTAGCGGTTGCATACCACGGAGGAATGGAACAGGATGACCGTGAACGAGCATTGATTCGTTTCAGAAACGGAAGTTCGGATTTCCTGGTTTCGACTGATTTGGCAGCTCGCGGATTGGATATCCCGGCTGTTGAACACGTGATTCACTACCAGCTTTCATTGAAAGAAGCAGAATTTATTCATCGAAGCGGAAGAACCGGTCGACAAGATGCTGACGGGGTTGTTTTCATGTTCCTGGATCCGGAAAAAACTCCTCCGGATTTCGTTCCTGAACACAAAATCTACGATGTTATTCCCAATGAACCGCTTCCCGAAGCTCCGAAATGGAAAACCATTTATATCAGTGGCGGAAAAAAAGACAAAATCAACAAAGTGGATATCGTTGGTTTTCTTCACAAAATGGGCGGACTTCGTCAGGATGAAATCGGTCTGATTACCGTGATGGATTACAGCTCTTTCGCTGCGATTCGCAGTGATATTGCAGAAGAAGTGGTTCCTGAATTGAGAGACCAGAAAATCAAAGGAAAGAAGCAGAAAATTGGCTTCGCGAGATAAAATATACTGCCGAATTCCTAATTACGAATTAGCAAATTAGGAATTCGACATTCGTAATTCATAATTCCTTCGGGAATTTCTTCATTGCTTCAATCACCACTTCCGGAGTCGGGTTTGCCAATTTGCGTTTTTGCGTATCAATCCAGGCTCCGTCAATCGTAATGGTTGCGCACCATTCTCCTTTGGAGTTGGTCAGCACATGCTGCATCGTCCAGCGTGAACCATCTTCATTGATTGCTTTGATCGACAAACTCATCGTTATTTCATCGTGTATGTGAATTTCTTTTCGAAACACGCATTCTTCGCGAAACAAAATCGGGCCGAAATGATTTTCCTGCATCACTTTCAACGAAAGCCCCAAGTCATTTAAAATCTCTACTCTTTGCTGAGCTCCCCAATCGTAATATGCGCTATGTCTGACATGGTAATTCGGATCTAAATCAGACCAACGAATCGATACAATTTTACTGAACGAATCCATCTTTTTTTTCGTGTAAAGGTACAAATAATTTATGCGTGCAGAATAATTTGACATTTCCTAACAGACAATTTTGGATGAATCATCTCCTCCTTTTCAGTTTAATGAAAAATTAATGGTTGCTCTGACGTTTGCCTATATCAAAAGCTAAGGCTTTTTCTTATTTTTGCTCCTCATCAAATGAACTAGCGTTTTTGCCGTTAGTAAAACAGATTAAACCAATTAATGAAAAAAGTCTTAGGAATTTCTGCTTTTTATCACGATTCTGCTGCTGCATTGGTCATTGGAGGCCGGATTATCGCCGCAGCACAGGAAGAACGATTTACTAGAGACAAACACACACCCGATTTCCCTGTTCAGGCAGTGAAATATTGTTTGGAAGAAGCCGGTTTGGAACTGGATGATCTGGACGCAATCGTGTTTTACGATAAACCGCTTTTGAAATTCGAGCGACTGCTTCAAACCTATTATTCTTTTTCACCGAAAGGTTTGGTTTCCTTCCTGAAAGCAATTCCGGTCTGGATCAATGAGAAAATGTTTCTCAAAAAGATGATTCACGAGGGATTGAAAGAAGTAGGTTCTTATGACAAACGAAAGGTAAACATGTTGTTCCCGGAACATCATTTATCGCATGCAGCAAGCGCCTTCTACCCTTCTTCATTCAAAGAATCAGCCATTCTGACGATTGACGGTGTGGGAGAATGGTGTACGGCTTCCATCGGAATTGGAAACGGTGAGAAAATTGAACTGATCCGCGAAATGGAATTCCCGCATTCTGTCGGTTTACTTTACAGCGCATTTACCTATTACTTAGGTTTTACGGTCAACTCGGGAGAATACAAACTGATGGGGCTTGCTCCTTACGGAAACGAATTTGCTCCTCAGACCCAGGAGTTTATCGCAAAGATAAAATCAGAACTGGTTGATATAAAAGAAGATGGATCTGTTTGGTTAAACCAAAAATACTTCAATTATGCAACCGGTCTTCGCATGGTTCACGATCAGAAATGGAAGGATTTATTCGGAGTTGGACGCAGAGATGCAGAAGCTGACCTGGACCAGACGCATTGTAACCTGGCAATTGCCATTCAGAAAGTGACGGAGGAAATCGTGATCAAAATGGCGAAGGAAGCCAAGAGATTAACCAATTCCGATTACTTGTGCATGGCTGGCGGTGTTGCATTGAATTGTGTGGCAAACGGAAAGTTGCTGGAAGAGAATATTTTTAAGGAAATCTATATTCAGGCTGCTTCCGGTGATGCAGGTGGAGCTTTGGGTGCTGCCCTGGCAGTTTCACACATGTATTTCGAAGAAGATCGCGTGATCGACTACACATACGATCAAATGAACGGAACGTATTTGGGTCCGGATTATTCTGAAAAGGAAATCCAGTCGATGAATAAACGTACGAATGCAATTTACCGCAAATACGACGATTTTAATGACTTAGCGTCTTTCGCGGCATCCAGATTGGCAGAAGGAAACGTCGTTGGCTGGTTCCAGGGAAGAATGGAATTTGGTCCGAGAGCTTTGGGGAACAGAAGTATCCTGGGAGATGCGCGAAATCCTGAAATGCAGAAAAAACTGAATCTGAAGATCAAATACCGCGAAGGTTTCAGACCTTTTGCACCATCTGTTTTAGCTGAAGATGCAAAAGAATATTTTGACCTGCAGGCAGATTCGCCTTACATGCTGGTGGTTGCTCCCGTAAAGGAAAGCCGCAGGGTAAAACTTCCGGAAAATTACGCCGATTTACCTCTTTGGGATCGCTTATATCAACAACGAAGTGATTTGCAATCGATTACGCATTTGGATTTTTCCGCACGTGTTCAATCGGTTTACAAAGAAACAAATCCGAGATATCACGGTTTGATCCAGGAATTTAAGAATCAGACTTCTTATGGTTTGGTGGTGAATACCAGTTTCAATGTGCGTGGCGAACCGATCGTTTGTACTCCCTACGACGCATTCCGTTGTTTTATGAGTACCGAAATGGATTACCTGGTGATCGGAGATTTTGTTTACACTAAAACAGAACAAACCGATTGGGAAAACAAAGAGAAATGGATGGTCAAATTTAAAATGGACTAATGAAGATAATCGATCGGTTTAAATCATTCGTAAAGGCTAATAAACGTACTTTTATCGTGCTGCTTCTTGGTCTGATCAGTTTATTCTGTTTCAATGTGGTGAAAAACGGAATCGGATCGGAGATTTTTGGCTGGCTGCGTCTTTGGAAGTACACGTCGTTTCTAGTAGTGCTGGTTTCCTTCTACATATTGTTTTTGAAAGGAAAAAGAGTCATTCTTGCAAATCTTACGCTCGTTGCCTTACTGATTTTAGTACTGGAAATCGTTTTGTTTTTTGCATTAGGAATGCCTTCTGCCTTTAAAAAGGATTTCAGCGTTCCGAATCTGCCGGCAAATCACATTGCGCAACAAGTCGGGATGACATATTATGCGGACAGTGTGTATCACGATATCAAACTCAACGGAACTGATACGGTTTTCGACGTACATTATTCCATCGATCACTTAAATAAACGCATTACTCCTGGCTTTGATTCTACGAAAAAGAATTACGCTTTGTTCTTCGGTTGTTCCATCGGTTTCGGATACGGTTTGGAAGACGATCAGACTCTTGCCTACCAGGTTCAACAGCAGGGAGAATCGGTGAATGCTTACAATTTTGCTATTTCCGGAACAGGAACAAATCACATGCTGGCAGAAATTCAATATCGTGATTTATCCAAGCAAGTGGTAGAGAAAGATGGTTGCGGTTACTACATCTTCTTCTGGGATCATATTTACCGGGCAATCGGTACCATGACGCGTTATACGGAATGGCTTCACCTGGCTCCGTATTACAAAATGCAAAATGGCAAACTGAAAAGACAGAAATTGTTTAAAGACGGTCGACCATTTATCTCCGACATGTACGAGCGTTTGTATCAAACCAATATCGTGAAGTATTTCGAATTGGATTTGCCGTTAAAGTTGAACGACAGTCATTTTGATCTGGTAACGGAAATGGTTCTTGAAACCAAAAAGGAATACGAGAAGCAATTCGGAAATGACAAATTCTACCTGGTGATTTATCCGAATTATGTGGCGTACACTCCCGAACAAATGCAAATTTTCAAATCTTATTTAAAGAAAAAGAAAATTAAGTTTATAGATTTGTCACACAAAATTGTGTATCAGGGAAAATACACGCTTCAGGGCGATGCACATCCGAATGCGGAGACAAATAAATTAATTGCGAAGTATTTACTTCAGGAAACAAAGAAACAATAGGAAAATGGAATTTTTACGTGATTTATGGCGCTTTATGAAGGAGCGAAAAAAGTTTTGGTTAGCACCAGTAATCATCATTTTGTTATTGATTGGTGTTTTGATCGTTTTTGGAGGTTCAAGCGCTATTGCACCGTTTATTTATTCCCTGTTCTAAGAAAGAAAACACATGAGCGCTCCGAAAAACAAGCAATCCAATCCGGCAAAAACAGTTCTGACCATTGTAGTTGGATTCGTCTTGATCTATTTGATTACCAAATGGAAATGGAGTTTATCTGTGGCATTTTTCGTTGGCTTAGCCGGAGTTTTATCCGATTTCATTGCAAAACAAATTGATTTTGTCTGGATGAAACTCACCGTTGTTCTGAGCTATATTGTTCCGAATATCGTTTTGAGTCTGATTTTCTACCTGTTTTTATTCCCAATTGCAATGTTGACCAAGCTTTTCGGAAAGAAAGACCCGATGCACTTGAAAAACACTGCTTCTTCCCTATTCAAAAACAATGAAAAAGCCTTTGACAAGGCTTATTTTGAGAAGCATTGGTAGTAATAACAAGTAGCCTTGAAGCTCATCCATTTCAAAATTTGCTGGCATGATAAAATTTATGACAATCGATTGAGAAGGTCTTTTCAGGATTGTTATCGAATAGAAATTACCACCGAAGATGATTCTATAGCTGCCCTAATCACAAATAACGAAACCGGGCTCTTTTACCATGAAAAGTATCTCGCAAGAATTAAAATCGATGAAAAATCAAGGTTTCGTTCCCAGGATATCACGGCTGAAATTCTAATAAACAACAAATTGTTTTGCAATTGGAAGCATCTTATTCCGTCCGGTTTCAGTACCCATAAGACAGAAAGTGTCATCCATTTCTCAAACGGAACAACTATCAGTTGTTTTGATAACAATATGTATTATTTCTTTTCACCCAAAACAATCGACTATGTGGAAAATGGTAAGATTATTTGTCAACTAAAACTGCAAAGATTAGGTGGCTTTTGGAAAAAACTTTTAGGGTCAGTCGACTATTCCGGTAAAATTCATTTCGATGAAAAATTAGAAATCTGTCACATCTTTGTAATTCTTCAGCTTCTTTTGATTGATCACATTCGCACTTCGGACATTTCATAGCAAAAATGGATACTCTGATCACTCTGGATGCCTAATAAAATTAATGCTCTGTTTTTTAAAGAATTGTTTTAATAATAATTGGAAAGTTTTACTTAAACTAAAACTTTAACTCTGTCCCAATATTGGGAAATTACCTCGCAGCCACAAAAACGACAATAAAAAACGGCTTGAAAGATACTTCCAAACCGTTCCCAATAATCCTATTGCTGATTACTTGATAATACTAAACTCCTCTTTCGGAACCCGCACTTTTTTCATTGATCCCAACCAGTCTCTTTCCTTATCGGCGTATCCGAGGTAAAGCAAGGAAACACTTTTTAATCCGTATTCTGATAAGCCAAGTACTTCATCGACTACTTTCGTGTCAAATCCCTCAGCCGGAGTAGAATCAATACGCAATTCGGCAGCCTGAGCCAATGCTAATCCTAAACCGATATACGATTGTCGTGATGTATGAGCGAAATGCTGTTCGGCAGATTGTTCACCGTACATTTTCTTTAGCATCCCGGTGTAATTATCGAATCGACCTTTTTCCAATCCTCTTTCTTCTGTTGTTCTGTCGTATACAGCATCAATGCGTTCGGGAGTGTATGCATCCCATGAAGCAAATACCAATACATGTGAAGAGTCGCGCATGACATCCGGGTTCAAAGCTCCGGCAACCATTTTTTCTTTCAATTCCTGGCTTTCAACTACAACGACCCGAAAAGGTTGCAATCCGGAAGACGTTGGTGCCATACGGGCTGCTTCTACTATTTTTTCGATATCTTCCTTGCTTACTTTTTTCGTTGGATCGTAAGCCTTCACTGCGTGTCTCCAGTGCAAATTTTCTAATAATGACATGTTCTTTTTAGTGTTTGTGTTTTCTGTAAAATTTGGTTCGTTTATTTCAAAAAATCTTCTTTTCTGTAAGATGGGTTCGGATAGGTGTAAAAACCAACTCCGGTTTCAACGCCTAATTTCCCTTTGTCGATAAAATTCTCTTTCAGATAAGCCACTACTTTCTGTTTGATCGGATCCTGGGTTGCATCTGCTGCCATTTTATTGATATTGTATGCAGTTGTAATTCCCACCACATCCAAAATACCAAACGGACCTACCGGAGCTCCGGTAGCAACCATCCACGTTTTGTCAACAGTTTCCACATCTGCTACTCCTTTTACCAACAGATCCAATCCTGCGCCCAACAATGGAACAAGTAAGGAGTTTACAATATATCCGGGTTGTTCCTTGTGAAGCGGCAATGCGACCATTCCGATGTTTTTCGCGAAAGCAACCACAGCATTAAATGCTTCCGGTGCTGTTTGCGGATGTCCCATAATTTCCGCTGTATTGTGTTTCCAGATTTCGTTTGCGAAATGCAGTGCTAAAAAGTGTTCCGGACGACCAGTTTCATTCGCGAACTGACTTGGCAATAATGTAGATGAGTTACTTGCAAAAATGGTCTTTGCAGGTGCTACTTTCGCGAGTTTGTGATAGAAGTCGATTTTGATCTGCGGATTCTCAGGCACTGCTTCAATCAATAAATCAGCATCTTTTACTGCTTCCGCCAAATCAGACTGATAACTCAGGCGTTTTTTTGCTGCCGCCAATTGTTCCGGAGTTGCGTTCAAATCCTTTTTAAAGGCTTCACTAAGGACATCAAACTTGGCTTTTGCCTTTTCCAGAATTGCATCATTGATGTCGTAAACGGTTACATGAAAGCCGTGAAAAGCACTCTGAAATGCTATTTGGTATCCTAAAACACCACTTCCGGCTACGGTTACATTTTTAAATTCCATGTTGCTATTTTTTTTACTGTTAAACATTATTTCTTATGCCAGAATGACGATTATCAAAGCGATAATTGCTGGCAATGCTTGTTTGAAAAAGATGGACTTTGAAGCTGTCAAAGCACCAAAAATACCGGCAACACTCACACATCCAAGAAAGAACAAACGAATGTTTTCACTCCACACAGGATCCGGAATAAAGAACGACCAGATCAACCCTGCGGCAAGAAAACCATTGTAAAGTCCCTGGTTGGCTGCCAAACCTTTCGTTGGTCCGAATAATTCTTTCGGAAGTGATTGGAAGGTTTTCTTTCCTGCGGTTTCCCAGGCGAACATTTCGATCCAAAGAATATACAAATGTTCGATGGCTACAAGCGCTACCAATATGTGAGCTGCGATAAGCATGACCTCTTAGTTATTTGTTACGGATAATAAAACCTCGATATTTCCTCGTGTTGCATTGGAATAAGGACAAATCTGATGCGCCTTGTCTGCCAATTGCTGTGCTTCTTCCAAACTGACTTCCGGAATATTGACATCCATTTCGACGGCCAAACCAAAACCTCCGTTTTCGATTGCACCAATACTCACTTTCGCTGTAACAGATGTTGTTCCTGTTTTAGTTTTGGAAAGTGTGATCACCCGGTTCAAAGCGCTGTCAAAACACGCTGAATATCCTGCTGCAAAAAGCATTTCAGGATTCGTATAATCATCCGTTGCACCTCCCAATGCTTTGGGCATTCTTACTTGTAGATCCAGAATTCCGTTTTCACTTTTCACGTGACCGTTTCTTCCTCCTGTTGCTGTTGCTGAAGCTGTATATAACGTTTTCATGTATTTGATTATTTATTGATGTTTAAAATTTTATGTGCGATTGTTCTCATTGTTTTCAGCTCTTCCAGTGAAATATTCAATTCTTCCAATAGTTTTTCCGGAATGTTTTTGGCTTTTTGCTCTAATTCTTTCCCCTCCTTTGTCAGAATAATTTCCACTACCCGCTCATCCGTTTTTTTCCGTTGCCGGATGATGAGATTTTTTTGTTCCAATCGCTTTAACAAAGGAGTCAGAGTTCCGCTGTCCAACAACAACTTATCCCCGATTTGATTCACCGTTTGTTTATCTTCTTCCCACAAAACCAAAAAAACGAGGTATTGCGGATAAGTCAGATCCAGCTCATCCAAAAGCGGACGATAGCGCTGAATGACTTCCCTTGATAAAGCGTAAATCGGGAAGCAAATCTGTTTATCCAATTTCAACAAGTTTTCCATTTTCTGTTTGTTTGATAAGTCAAAGGTATGTCATTTTCCGAAATTAAATTGTGCGCAATTTAATTTTTAACAATTTATAAGTTTTCAGCTTCACTACAATGGCATCAATTACAAGTTAGACCTTTGCTGCAAAATTTCCAAAACATCCTTAAAATCAACACCTTTCGCCTTTAGCAAGATCAAGTAATGAAACAATAAATCAGCCGCTTCCTCTTTGAATAATTGCGATTCATTCCTCATGGCTTCAATAACCAATTCCACTCCTTCCTCACCTACTTTCTGAGCAATTTTGGGGATTCCCTTCTCAATAAGCGATTGAACATAAGAACCTTCCTTTGGAATAGAGAAACGTGTTTCAATGGTTTCAATCAATTGTTCCAAAACGGAAAAATTCGTACAAACGGTTTCTCCCCAACAACTTGAAGTGCCTTTATGGCAAGTTGGTCCCACCGGAAGTACCTGAATCAATAGAGCATCCTGATCACAATCCAGTTTCCAGTCGGCCAAAATCAACCGATTTCCGGAGCTCTCTCCCTTGACCCAGATTTTGTTTCGTGATCTGGAAAAGAACGTGACTTGCCCTGTTTGTCTGGTCAGTTCAAAGGCTTCTTCATTCATGTAACCAAGCATCAATACTTCTTTGGTTTTCGCATGTTGAATAATTGCGGGAATCACCCCTGTATTGTCGTATTTCATTGTATCAAATTCTAATTTTAAGCGTCTCTTTTAACTTGTTCTTCAATTCCGGAATCCGGATTTCCCCGAAGTGGAAAATACTTGCTGCCAATCCTCCCGTCACAGTTGTTTCGGTAAAAAGCGCCTCAAAATGTTTCACAGATCCCGCTCCGCCCGAAGCGATCAAAGGAACAGCAACCCGTTTTTCGACCTTTTGGTAAAAATCAAGTGCAAATCCGTTTTTAGTTCCGTCTCCGTCCATAGATGTAATCAACAATTCTCCTGCTCCGCGATTCACTGCTTCTTCACACCAGTTCAGTGCATTCAGTCCGGTATCTTTTCTTCCTCCGTGCGTATGAACTGTCCAGCCGTTTGCCGTTTTACGGATATCAACCGCAACAACCACGCATTGTTTTCCGAAGCTTGCTGCCAGTTCTGAAATCAATTCCGGACAATTCACTGCAGAGGAATTGACAGAAATCTTATCTGCCCCGCTTCGTAAAAGCTTCCTGGCTGTTTCAACCGACGAAATTCCGCCACCAACCGTAAAAGGAATATTCACCTGACTTGCAACAGCTTCTATGACCGGGAGAAAGGTATTCCGGTTTTCATTCGTTGCGGAAATATCAAGTAAAACCAATTCATCCGCACCCTGTTGTGCATACATTTTGGCCAATTCAACCGGATTTCCCGCATCGCGAATAGATTCGAAGTTTATTCCTTTCACCGTTCTCCCGTTTTGAATATCCAAACAGGGAATAATTCGTTTATAGACCTGCATCGTTGAATTTCTTTAGTTCGTGTAAGGCGATTTTTCCTTCCAGGAGTGCTTTCCCAACAACACATCCGTAACAACCAGCTTCTCTCAGGTCAATTAAATCCGGAAGCGATTCAACTCCGCCACTTGCAATCCATTTTTGGATTGGAAATTGTTGGGTGAGCGAGCGATACAATTCCACATTCGGTCCTTTTCCGGTTCCGTCCAGGCGAATATCGGTGGTCAGAATTGTCAGATTTTCAAAGGTTTTGAAGGATGTCATGACCTCTTCCAACGTCACATCTGATCGTTCCTGCCAGCCATTTATCCTGAGACTTGTTCCGTCCGTGTCCAAAGCCAAAATGAACTTTTCCGCTCCGAATTCTTCAATCCAGGAAACAATCATCTCCGGATTCTTCACGCACAAACTTCCTATCACAAGCTGATTTGCACCGGATTCAAACAGTTTCTTCAAATCTTCTTTGCTTTTTATTCCACCACCGAAATCTACTTTCAATCCTGTTTCGGAAACCACTTTTTTCAGGAGTTCATCGTGGATGATTTTTCCCGTTCTGGCCCCGGATAAATCTACCAGGTGTAAATACTCCAAACCGTTTTGTTTGATTTCACGGGCATATTCAACCGGATCCGGGCTGTAATCTGTTTGTTTCCCGTAATCTCCCTGAAATAAACGTACTACTTTTCCGTCGATTAAATCAATTGCCGGTATTGCTATCATAATGCTAAAAATTGTTTTAATAAATCTTCTCCTGCCTTTCCGCTCTTTTCCGGATGAAACTGAACTCCTGTAAAATTGTTCTTCTTTAAAATTGCGGAAAACGGGAGCGGGTATTCTGTGATTCCAACTGTTTCGGAACAAATTTCTGCGGCGTAGTTATGAACGAAGTAATAAGAATTGACATCGTTTTGTGTTTTTACATCGTTCCATCCCATATGTGGAATGGGGTAACTCAGCGGCGTGTTATGTTGTTTGCCTGTTTGCCAAATGGCAAACAGGCCAATTTGCATTTTTGCCAAATTCCTTACCTGAACCGGAAAAATTCCCAAACCGTTTGTATTTCCTTCTTCCGTAAAATCACACATCAACTGCATTCCCAGGCAAATTCCCAAAACCGGTTGCCTTAATTCCGGAATAACTTTATCCAGCCCCATTTCAACAAGTTGTTTCATGGCTGATCCGGCATGCCCGACTCCCGGAAAAACCACATGCGAAGCAGCGCGTATTTCAGTTTCATTATCGGACAAAATGACCTCCGCGCCAATCCGAATAAAAGCCTGTTTAACAGAGAAAATGTTTCCCGCTCCATAATCAATAATCACAACCTTCATTACAATTCGTTTTTGGTTGTCGGCAATAAATCAATCGTTCCCGAGCGGCGTTTTGCCATTAAAATTGTTTTGGAAAAGGCTTTGAAAATGGATTCTATTTTGTGGTGTTCATTTTCACCTAATGCTTGAATATAGATATTGCAACGAGCTGTAAAACAAAACGATTTAAAGAAGTGTTTCACCATTTCAGTTGGAAGTTTACCCACATATTCCCGTTTCAATTCCACATCCCAGATCAGTTCCGCCCGACCTCCGAAATCCATAGCACATGTTGCCAGACAATCGTCCATCGGAAGACAAAAACCATAACGCTCAATTCCGCGTTTGGAACCCAGTACCCGATCGAAAGCCATTCCAAGAGTCAGAGCTGCGTCTTCGATCGTATGATGTTCATCAATATCGAGATCTCCTTTCATCTGAAGATCAAGATTCAGTTGCCCGTGTCGTGCTAATTGATCCAGCATGTGATCAAAAAAAGCAATTCCGGTTTGGATATTCGAAATTCCGGTTCCATCCAAATCGAGGGTGATGCTGCAGTCAGTTTCGGCAGTTGTGCGTCGAAGCGAAACCTGTCGGACTCCCGTCCGCAAATTCACCAGGAGTTCTTCCCAATGAGTCACTTTCCGCTGAATCTGCGGTTCCAACTCAGAAATGGAATAACTCAGTTCCGGACTCACTTCAAACACTTCATTCTGAAATAAAAAAGCCTTGCAACCCAAGTTTTTAGCCAATTCCACATCCGTCCATCGATCACCGATTACGAAGGAATTTTCCAGGTCATATGCTCCCGAAAAGTATTTTGTAAGCATTCCGGTACGTGGTTTCCGGTTGGGAGAATGATCTGCGGGAACAGAACGGTCAATACATTCTTCCAGGAAAGTGATTCCTTCCCCCGCAAGAATGTCCATCATCAAGCGGTGCGGACCAATAAAATCCTCAAAAGGAAAACCCCCCGTTCCCAAAGCATCCTGGTTAGTAACAAGTACCAATTCGTATTCTTCCCAGGAAACAATGGTTTTCAATGCTGAAATCACCCCCTCCGAAAAGCGGAGTTTTTCAAATGAATCGACCTGATAACCAACCGGTTCCTTGATAATTGTTCCGTCTCTGTCAATAAACAATACTTTCTTTTTCATAATCTATTCATTAGTTCAATAAATCGTTGGTTTTCTACCGAATTTCCAATGCTGACTCTCAAAGTGTTTTCGCAGTTGTACTGTGTACTTCTGTTACGAACAACAATTCCGTGTTCAATTAATTCGCGGTATACTTTATCAGCTTGTTCGACCCGGAACAACAGGAAGTTTGCTTCGGAAGGAAAGATTTCCAAAACAAGCGGGAGAGATTTCAGCTCCTCTTCCATTTTCTTCCGCTCGGCAATAACAGCCGATTTTAATTCTTTCCAATTTGTTGATTTTAGTAGTGAAACAGCTTTTTCCTGAACCAAACTACTCAAATTATAAGGCGGTTTAATGCGATTCAACGCCTGAACCCAATCTTCTGAGGCGATAGCCATTCCGATTCTCAATCCGGCCATTGCGTAAGCCTTCGAAAGCGTTTGTACGACAAGTAAATTCGGGAATTTTCCGACTTCATTTGCCATTGAAAACTCCGGACAAAAATCCACGTAAGCTTCGTCAACAACCAACACTCCGTTGAATTTGCGGGCTGTTTCGAGCAGTTCTTCTTTCCGGATTGTATTTCCGGTTGGATTATTCGGATTACAGATTATCAACACTTTAGCACCTTTAGCTTCTTCCAAAAGTTTATCTGTAGTGATTCCAAATGTTTGATCCAGGCAAATCGCTTTCGTATCAAGTGCATTGATCTTGGCAAGCGCCGAATACATTCCATATGACGGATTCAGGTATGCGATCGAATCGCGATACGGAGTTGTCGTCAGACGAAGAATCAAGTCCAACACTTCATCCGAACCATTTCCCAGAAACAGATTCTGAACCGGAAGTTCTTTTACAATTGCTATTTCCTGCTTCAATTCGCGTTGCAAAGGATCCGGATAGCGATTGTATTCATTCAAAAATCCATTTTCATTGGCATCGAGGAAAACGTCTCCAATACCTTCAAATTCATCGCGGGCAGAAGTATATGGCTGAACAGTTCTCAGATCAGACCGAATCCATTGTTCAATATTTCCGGCGTTTTCCGCTTCGGTTTCATCAGCTGTCTGAAGCAATGAAAGCCGGACTTTAATCGCATTGGCATGTCCCTGCAATTTTTCCGCTTCCGCCATTCTGATAACTGTTGGTCCCAGGTTTCTCAAACCGGATTTCGAAACACGTTGATACGTTATCTTTTTCACAAACGAATCGAGTGAAACTCCGCTATACGCCCGGGCAAATCCATTCGTCGGCAAGGTATGATTGGTTCCGGAAGCATAATCCCCGAAACTCTCCGCTGTATTTTCACCGATAAAAACACTTCCTGCATTCACTACATTTTCTGCCACTTGTTCTTCGTATTTTCCCATAACGATTAGGTGTTCCGGAGCATATTCATTAATGATTTCAACCCATTTTTCCGGAATAGCAACAATTACGGCGCTATTTTCAAGCGCTTTGGAAGCAATTCCTGCCCGTGGAAGAGCCGAAAGTTGTTTCGCCAACTCCGAATCCACGGCTGAAACAAAAGCCTCGGAATCAGTCAGAAAAACAACCTGGGAATCAATTCCGTGCTCAGCCTGAGCCAATAAATCAGAAGCAATAATTGCAGGAGCAATGGTTTCATCAGCTGCAACAAGCACTTCGGAAGGTCCGGCCGGTAGATCAATCGGAATTCCTGATTTCTGAGCAAATAGTTTCGCAGCCGTCACATATTGATTTCCGGGACCAAATAATTTATCCGCCTTGGGAATACTTTCGGTTCCGAGCGCCATTGCAGCGATTGCCTGCGCGCCACCGATTTTGAAAACCTGCGTGATTCCGGCAACTTTTGCGGCATAAAGAATAGCCGGATCAATCACTCCGTTTTGATCGGAAGGTGTACACAAAATCCGATTGGGACATCCGGCCAGTCGGGCAGGAATCCCCAACATCAAAACAGTTGAAAACAACGGAGCCGTTCCTCCTGGAATGTACATCCCAACGGTTTGGATTCCGACAGATTTTCTCCGGCAAAAAACACCGGATGTTGTTTCGATTTCGGGTTCTGCAGATTTCTGACCGGCATGAAACAATTCAATATTAGAAGCTGCAATTCGTATTGCTTGTTTCAAATCATTATCCAAAACATATTCCGACTGCTCAATTTCCGTTTTTGTAACTTCGAAAGAATCCAATACTACCTGGTCGAATTTCAGCGCGAAAAGTTTCAAAGCGGCATCGCCGTTTAATTCAACTTCCCGAAAGATTTCTGCAATGGTAGCCTCCAGATGGAAAGTTTCCAATTCCGGACGTTTCAGGATCGTTCGGAGTGCTTCCGAATTCGGGTTTACACTTATTTTCATCAGGAAATCATTTTTTCGATTGGACAAACTAAAATTCCCTGAGCTCCTTCGGTTTTAAGCTGCTGAACTACTTTCCAAACTTCTTTTTGCTTGACGACTGAGTGCACACTCACCCATCCGTCGATTGCTAAAGGAAGAATTGTGGGGCTTTTCATCCCGGGAAGGGTGTTGCAGATCGCATCCAGCTTTTGCTTCGGCGCATTCAACAGAATGTATTTAAACTCTTTCGCGGCCAATACCGACTGGATCCTGAAAACAAGCTGATCCAGCAAGTCCTGTTTCTCCGGATCAAACTGCTTTCCCTTGATCAAAACAGCTTCCGAATCCAGGAAGGAAAATAATTCTCTCAGGTTATTCTGAAACAAGGTATTTCCGGTTGAGACAACATCGGCAATTACATCTGCCAAATTCAAGGCCGGAGCAATTTCAACTGACCCGGAAATGGTGTGAATGTCTGCTGTGATTCCTTCTTTGGACAAGAATTTTCGAACTGAAACCGGATACGAGGTGGCAATCCGCGTTCCTTCAAGATCGGCCACTTCGCGAATTTTCGAGTTTTTGGGAACCGCAAATGACAACCTGCATTTGGAGAAGTTTAGCCCCAAAACAAGTTCTGTTTCAGACTCTTCCTCTTCCAGTAAATTAGAACCTACAATTCCCAAATCTACAACCCCATCCGCAACATATCCCGGAATATCCGAGTTTCGGAGAAAGAGAATTTCTGAAGGATAATCCGGAGTGATGACTTTCAATTGTCCGTTGCGGTAATCTACTTTGAGTCCGCACTCCCTGAGCAGTTCGAGAGAACCTTCCTGCAAACGGCCCGATTTCTGGACCGCAATAATCAAACGTTTCATTTATTTTTTTGAAATGCCTGACAACCGGAGAATCGCATGAAGTGATGAAAATGACAACAAAAAACCCGCCTGATTGCCAAGCGGGTTAAAGATTTATAGATATACAATCATCTCACCAAAGCGCCTAGCGATGCATGTGATGATGATGATGTAATTGTGTCATTTTCATGGGGCAAATGTAGAACCGAATTTTGATTCTGCAAAATATTTCTTTTTTATTTTGACTTAAAACAAAAAAATCCCGGTCATTGAGCGTAGTCAAAATGCCGGGATTTTTCAATATCGTTTGATGATTATTCGATTTTAATGCAACCGTTTTTAATGCTGATTTTTGCTCCGTCTTTTACTTTTACCCAGCCGCATTCTGTTTTGATTTCAACTTCTGAAGCGCTTGTCTGAACGGAAGCAGAGCTTGTTGTAGAGCTGCTGAATTCGATTTTTTGAGTGGATCCGTTTGAACGAACTTCCAATGTGTAACTTTTAGAATCCTGGTTGTAATAACGAATTGTAAATGCACTTGCAATTTGAACTACAAATAAAAAGGCAACGGATAAAAGAACTTGTTTTAGTTTCATGTTTTTTAGATTATGTGTTAATATGTGGGCGTAAATATAGAACAGAAATCGGTTCGTTTGTGTTTCCGCTTACGTAAATTTCTAAACCAATTGGTTGAATGACTGGTCTTCCGGTTTTAGCTATTATTTCACACAACAACCTGTTAATCAATGCGTAAATTCACAATCAAATCCCTGGGTAGCATGGCTCTTTCTCCTTTTGCATCTCTTGCTTTGTCTCCGGCTGATCCATGGTAAAAAACGGCTATGCGGGTCGCATCAAAAGGAGTCATTTTTTGTACCAAACAACCAAGAATGATTCCTGTTAAGACATCTCCCGAACCACCTTTGGCCATTCCCGGATTTCCTGTTGTATTGAAATGGATTTCTCCCTCCGGATTAATAACAGCAGTCATTGCATCCTTCAATACGAGGACGCATCCGTGTTTGCGGGAGAAAGCAGCAGCGCGTTTCAGACGGTCAAAACTGGTTGTGAAAGAGCCTGCCAGGCGCTCAAATTCTTTCGGGTGAGGCGTTAAAATGCAGTTTGCATGAAGTTTTCCCAATAAATCCGGGTTTTCTGACAAGACATTCAGCGCATCTGCATCAATCACGCAGGGCAATCCGGAATTCAGCACTTTTTCCAAAGCAAGTTTTACTCCTTTCCCCTTTCCCAATCCCGGACCGATCCCGATTGCTGAATACGTTTGTAAATCCGGCAGGTTTTCTCCGCTGAGTTCATGCTCATTCGAATCCCAATGAGCCATCGCTTCCGGAATCCGCTGATGGAGTTGAAATTTTCC
Organism: Fluviicola sp.; assembly: GCF_030151805.1. Classification (GTDB taxonomy): domain Bacteria; phylum Bacteroidota; class Bacteroidia; order Flavobacteriales_D; family Crocinitomicaceae; genus Fluviicola. Next base: position 2,017 of record NZ_JASLCN010000126.1, on the reverse strand, counting down.
CTGTGAAACGGTGTGAACGGTCAACAATCCAGGTCCCGAACGAAGTGCTGCCTCTGCACTCAGTAAACAAGCACCCATTTTTCCGTCGCTGCCCGCAATGAGCAATCCATGACCATAAGTTCCTTTGTGTGAAAAACGCTTTCTAAGTGACAGCAAGGATTTCACTTCAGTTTCCAGCATCCACGAATAAGATGAATCTTCTAAATCCGGGTCGGAAAGCAATCCGATATCCAGAACTTTCCACGCTCCGGCATACTCGGCCGTTTCAGGAAGAAAAAAGCTCAGCTTGGGAGCATGAAAAGTCAGTGTTTTACTCGCCCGAACAATGATTTGATGCGAAGGAATTTCGTCAGCCGGTAATCCGGAAGGCATGTCGATCGAATAAACAGCACAAGTCGTTCTGTTAATCCATTCGATGGCATGTTTCAGTTCGTTTTGCGGTTCGCGGTTTGATCCGGTTCCCAGCAGCGCATCAATTACAAGCGTGTTTTCATCCCACTCCGGATGGGTTTCGGCATCCCAAATCAGCACATCGTCTTGCACCAATTCATATTGAATCCGGCAATCTTCACTCATCTGACCGAAAGGAACGAGGTAACACCGCACCCGGATTCCCGCCAATTTGAAATACCGGAGCAGCACAAATCCGTCACCGCCGTTATTTCCCGTTCCGCAAAGCAGCATAATCGAATTTCCGGGATTTAATTCTCCGATGATCTCATCCGCACAAAGACTTGCCGCGCGATTCATCAGATTTACAGATGAAACCGGTTCGTTTTCAATGGTGAAATGATCAAGGTCTCGCTGTTGTTTTGCGCTTAAAATCTGCATCAGGTTATTTTTTCAGATAAACCCCAAAATACTGTAAAAATCAATTAAAAAGACGGTTTTACCCGGAAATCTAATTTTGTCTCCTGTTAATCTGCGATTTCAGTTTAAGCAATTTGATCCTCTTAAAACGATGGGAAGGTTTCTTCCGTATGATCCAAAAAAGATTGAAAACAAGTGCAAAAGACCAGGTCATAATCAACACTGCAAGCATCCGGATCTGAAATTAAGGCACATGAGACACTATCCGAATGGTCACTGCGATCAGCAGCACGATAATCCCGATGACAAAAATGCGGAATCCCTGATTTCGATCCGTTTGAGCATAAACCGGCACGCGCTCTCCGTTCGGAAGCACTTTTTTCGCATTGTAAAGATGCCAGCCGATCATGATTCCGAGCAAACCACCGAGAGCTGCCGAAGTATACCCGATTGCAATCCAAACAGGTGAATGTTTTTCAGGTTCAGACAGTTTTTCGATTCGTTCCATCTGAATCATAGAAAGCGCTTTGTCTGAAACCGTGATTCCTCTTTGCTTTAAGATATCCAGTGCCAAAACATAATCCAGTTTACTCCATTCGTCTTTCGCTTCCAGAATATCAATCAACTCCTCATTCGTAAATTCAAACAGGTAATAATCGGAAGGAATGTCCTCGAGTTGTTCCAAAGCAAGTTCTTCCTGGATTTTATCAGCGACAGAAAAATCCTCTGATTTCAGTTTGACAATGTATTCATGCGAAAAGCGGTCATTCCGAATATCAGAGATGAAGTTTATCGGATAATCTTCCGTTTCAAAATCAATGTTGTATTCATTCAGAAGTAAAACAAAATCGTTGAATTCATCCTTGCTTTGAAAAGTTTGATACGCCTGGAATTCGTGTTCGTGATTCATGCAGATGATTTTAAAAGCTGTTGGAATGAGAACAAATATACACGATTCATACCAGGGAATTCATTTTAAAAGTGAGTAAACACATATCTATGCTCCGCTTTCTTGTTTTTTGTCTTTGCGCCTTTACCTTGGTTTACTCAAGGGAATCTACTTCACACTATTGTAAAAAAAACAGGATACAAACAAGGAATCCAAAATCACAAAAAACCAGATCCGGATAGCTCAACTACGGGTCAAGTACGGATAGAGCATAGGTAGAGTATGGGTTAAGTATGGATACAGTATTAAAATGTTATA
>NZ_JASLCN010000092.1 GCF_030151805.1 Fluviicola sp. | reverse complement strand
ATTCGATCAACGGAATGCCGACTTTTGTGAAAGACAGTCTGAATACAGATGTGAACCGGAATTTCATTGAAGCAACGAATATCGAAGGCTTGAAAGATGAGGAATCCAGTGCATACAAGGCCGATTTGATGAAGTGTTACTACAAACTTCAGAAAAACACTTCCAACGGAAAATCGAATCTATACACTTATCTGAATGTTTCGAAAAACGTTCATTCCAATCTTTTTGAACCCGTTTCGAAAAAATCTGCAAAAAAAATTACGGCATTGGTATCCGATCTTGGAAAAGGAGATTTGGAAGCTAAGTTGCGTGAACTGGAATACAAACTGAAAACCGAAATCGGCGTTACGGAAGAGTATTTTGAAGGAATTAGTAGCCTGGACAACATCGTTACCAAAAAGATCACCAACGAAACAGGAATGATTAAATTAATGATCGCTTGTCTGAAAGAACTGAAAGTGAAGTTTGAAGTGGTGTTGACATCTGACCGCGAACAAAACCCGTTTTTGACGGACTACGAAGCATATAACTTCCTGGATGAAACAATGATCTACATCAGCGACATCCAAAAGTACTGGTCTCCGGGATTGTTCTCCAGAATCGGCTTCCCTCCTTTCGAATACACTTACAACAATGGTTTGTTTATTGAAGAACGCATTGTGGGCGATCAGGCTTTCGGAGTAGGAAAAGTGAAATATATCCCCGGGACCAAAAGCACCGAATCCATTGATGAGATCAACACCATTGTGACGTTTGATTCAGGATTGACTGAACCAACGGTTGAATTGGAGCGAAAATTATCCGGATACAAAGCGATGTTCCCTCAGTTCATCCTGGATTTTGTTCAGGACGATGCGAAGAAAACAGAATTGAAAGAAGACGTTTTGTTATACCTCGACGAAGATGCGAAACTTTCGGATGTTTCTTTCCAGAACGATAACAGCAAAGTTGCAGGAAAAGAAACCTTTGTAGCAAAAGGAAAAATTTCGGGAGCAAACTTTATTGAAAAAGCAGGAACAAAAACACTTTTGAAAGTGGGAATGCTGATCGGTCCACAAGCTGAAATGTACAACAAAGAACCTCGCAAATTGCCGGTTTCAACTCAGTTTACCCGTCAGTACGTGCGAAAAATCATCATCAATATTCCGGAGGGTGTTACGGTGAAAAACCCGGAAATCCTGAACATCCATATTGTAACGAATGATGAAAAACCATTGCAATCGGGTTTCATCTCTTCTTATGAAATGAAAGGAAATCAATTAATCGTTACCGTGAACGAGTTTTACAACAAGGTAAACTACCCGGTTTCGGAATACGACATGTATGAAAAAGTGATTAACGGGGCAGCAGACTTTAATAAGTTGATCCTGGTTCTGGAATAATCCGATAACGATCATTCAAAAAAAAATCCCCGGCATTTCGACTTCGTTCCATGACCGGGGATTTTTCATTTCATCCATTTCATTTTTTGCAATTACTTGCGATCTGGGTCATCACTTTTGTAGCGACCTGCATTTCCTCCTGCGTGAGACCGTCCAGAGCCGTCGCGCGATTGGTAGGAATTACCTGATCCATTGCATCAATTGCTTCCAATGCTTTTTTAGTAACTAAGATGTCCATCTTTCTGCGATCCGATTTGTTAATCTTACGCTTCAGGTACTTGGCCTCTACCAACAGGTTAATCATTCTGTTGACAGAAGCTGCGTCTTTGAAAACGAGTTCCGAAATCTCATTCTGCTGAATTTTCGGGTTTTCGATCAGGCATTTAATGACCAACCATTGGTCAATAGTAATTTGGTGGCCCAAAGCTCTTAATCTGGCTTGAGCAAACTGACGATAGGTGCGAATGGCTCTATCTATCTTATAAAAAATTATAGAATCCAGCTTTTCCACGTTCAAGATGTTATTGTTGTTGTAGTACATGATAAATTGAGTTATTATCAGGACGACAATTATTAGGAATGAGTTGCATTGCGGGGGCAAAAACCATGAATTCTTTTAAATGCCTTACTGAAAGATGCCAGGTCTGCATAGCCGAAAATCATGCTGATTTCCGTCCAGGTATACGCATCTTCTACATGTAACTTCCTGGCTTTCTCCATTTTAATATTGCGAAAATAACTGGCAGGACCAATTCCCATATACACTTTAAAACTTTTATTCAATTTCGACACTGAAAACCCGATCATGCTGGCATGTTTCGAAACATCGAAATTTTCCTGGGGGTTTTCATTCATGTAAACAATCAACTTATCAATTGCTTTACAATCTTCCGGATGTAAGATCTTATTCATAGTCAATAGATTGCTTTTACAAAGTTACATCTTTAATCATTGATTGATACATCAATTAAAAATCAAAATCATTTTATTTGACCATTTAGATTGATTTTTAACCGTTTACAACTCAAGGTAAAAACGGACAACAAAAAAAGCTCAAAAAATAGTCACTTTTGAAGAAACAATTTAAAACAAAGGATATGATACAGTGGTTCGTTCATCAAGTAAGCGTTATCGATCTTTTCGCAATTTTCGGTAAAAAATAACTCACAATATTTCTTCAATAGTTTAGGTAAGGGCTCTGTTTCGTTTTAACCCTTGGTAAAAACGCTGTTTTAGCCGGGAAAACATGGAGATATAGAGTACAAGTTAGGTAATATAAGTTAGAATGCTTCAGCATTTAACAAAGCAAAGAAACATCCCCCGAATTGAAGAAAACCAGCTGTGTAGCTGAGTAAATTAAAGATCGAACCCTGATATTCTGTATCAGGGTTTTTGAGCTTCCGTTAATTCTTCTTCCAGTTCATCATTCGAATCCAGCAATTCCTCCGCACTTTTAAATGCGATTTTACGAAATACATACCGCAATACAATCAATGCCAGAATCGCAAGCACTCCGGCTACAAAGAAAGGTGTTCCGAAAAAAATGGCATTTTTCTCTGCCAGAGGAACGGATTTGTAAAAAATCCACATCATGAATACGGGACCGGTCATTTCTGCCAAACTCATCAAAGAAGTGAAAATTCCCTGAAGTTCTCCCTGCTCATTATTCTTCGCTTGTCCGGAAACCAATGAACGAATACTCGGATCCACAATTCCCGAAAATGCATACGGTAAAATAATCACATACATCATCCAGCCATACGGAATCAAACCGATTCCAAGAGTGACCATACTCAGAATAATCAAGCCCAAAGTTGCAGCTCCCTTTTCTCCCAATCGCTTCACAATCGGGCCGGCCATAGCTCCCTGAACCAATCCGAAACAAACACCCACAACGGCAAGAGAAATTCCTACGTCCTTGGTTTCCCAACCAAAACGGGCAATGGTATAGTAATTCCAAACGGAATGAACCGCCATATTCGACAATAAAACGATGAACGTAACCAGGAACAACCCTCTGTATTTCGGAAAGCGGACGATCTGTACAAGTGCCCCGATTGGATTTGCACGCTTGAATTCAAATGTTCTTCTCTCACTCACCGGTAAGGATTCCTTTAAAAAGATGAGTCCGTAAACAAAATTTGCCAGCGATAAAAACGCTGCCACCATGAACGGAACGCGTAATCCAAATTCAGAGGCTACACCACCGATCGCAGGTCCGATAATAAAACCAACCCCAAAAGCAGCTCCGATCAATCCGAAATTTTGTGCCCGATTTTCATTCGTGGAAATATCCGCAATATAAGCCGCAGCTGTTGTAAAACTTGCCCCGAACATTCCGGAAACGGCTCTTCCCACAATCAGCCATGCCAAACTGGGAGCAAAATACATGAATACGTAATCCAGCCCCAAGCCCAAAAGTGACATCAGGATAATTGGTCGTCTTCCGTAACGGTCGCTCAAATTTCCAATCAAGGGTGAAAACAAAAATTGCATCAATGCATAGGTTGCCAAAACAATTCCCGAATATTTCGAGGATTCGTTAATGGATAAATGCGTCGCATCTGCAATCAGACTCGGAAGTGATGGGATAATAATTCCCAACCCGATTGAGTCGATACAAATCGTAATTAAAATGAAGATTAAGCCTTTTGTTTGTTTTTCACTCATGGCGCAAAATTACGGATTCATTTTTGTTGAAGAATAACCCGAGTTTAATTTTAGGTAAATGGTGGCTTTCGGAATGTAAATGGAGAAGGGAAAATTGAGAATTGAAAAGGAAAAGGGAGAAAATGGATGGATTAAGATGTGATTCAAAACCTTTTGAACGATATATTCTCTATTATCAATTCAATAAGCTAGCTTTGCAGGATGAAGCGTGAATTGGTTAAAACTGCCGACGGGTCCACAACGATTTACATTCCCGAGTGGAATGAACATTACCATTCCAGCCACGGAGCCTTGCAGGAAGCGCAACATGTTTTTATCAAACACGGATTAAATCCGAAATCGGATGATTACCTCACGGTCTTTGAAATGGGTTTCGGAACCGGGTTGAATGCGCTTCTCACCTATTTTGCTTCTGAAAAAAGAAATCAATACGTTCATTATATCGGTTTGGAAGCTTTTCCGCCAACTGCCGAAGAAATTGAAGGAATGAATTACACGTCGTTCACCAACGATCCGGAAGCCGTTGAAATCTTCCAAAAACTGCACCAGGCAGATTGGAATGTGGCGCGGGAAATTTCGGAGCATTTTGTCCTGGAAAAAATCGGAAAGAAAATCCAGGACCTGGAATTAGGAAAAGGAACCATCGACCTTTGTTATTACGATGCCTTCGGTCCGAGAGTTCAACCGGAATTGTGGACTCCTGAAATCTTTTCAAAAATCTATGATTGGCTTAGTCCGGGTGGTGTTTTGGTTACTTATTGTGCCAAAGGACAAGTGAAACGCGATTTGAAATCCGTTGGCTTCGAAGTGAGCTCTTTGCCCGGCCCTCCCGGAAAACGCGAAATGACGAAAGCGGTTAAATAATTCCGAATGAATTTTAAATATTAATTTAGATTACTCAAAAAACACAACAAATGGCAAATGTAACTTTAGGAGGAAATCCTCTACACACAAACGGTGAATTACCTGCAAACGGAACACCAGCAACTGATTTTTCATTGGTTAATTCTGACCTGGGAACCACTTCATTGGACGCGTATAAAGGGAAAAAACTGATCCTGAATATCTTCCCAAGCATTGATACGGGAACATGTGCTACATCCGTTCGCGAATTCAACAAGAAAGCTTCTTCTTTAGACAATACAACTGTTTTGTGTATTTCCCGCGATTTACCTTTTGCGCAGAAACGTTTTTGCGGAGCGGAAGGAATCGAGAATGTGGTAACACTTTCTGATTTCAGAGACGGAGAATTCGGAAGAAACTACGGATTGGAATTGCTTGACGGACCTTTGAAGGGATTGCACGCGAGATCGGTGGTTGTTTTGGATGAGAATCACCAGGTGGTTTACACGGAATTGGTTCCGGATATCAAGGATGAACCGAATTACGACGCTGCTTTAAATGCACTTTAAAATAAGGAAAAGTATTTTCCCAAATACACAAATTCCGGGAGGCGCTTACTAGTTGCCTCCCTTTTCTTTTAGCTAAATATTGCAGGAAAAGCCCCTTGAAATCTTATGTTTAAACGCAAAGCTGAAAACTCCGGACTTCTACATTCCGGGAGTTCCGGATGATTTATCAGGGATCGATATTCCTTCCGGGTCGCTGTTCTTTTCAACCCGGCCAAACGAATACGAAATTTTGAACCAAATGATGCGCGTGTCCTGCTTGGAATAACTGTTCATGTGAATATTCGGGAACGAAACACGGGTAGTGCTCTGATCCATATTGAAAATGTCTTCGAACGAAATGGAGGTTTTGATCTTTTTATCCAGGAATTCACGGCTCAAAACGACATCAAAGGCCGAGCGGTTTTTCACAAATTCATAAATCTGGTAATTTCCTTTACTTGTCAGGTAGTAATCCACATTCAATCGGATTTTCCCCGGTAAAATGAATTGGGCATACGTTCCGAAGGTCCACATTCCTTTGTTCGGATTCTGGTAATTGTACCCGGAAATGGTTGTTTTCGTAAACGAGCTATATAAATACAAAAACGACATTTTATCTACTTCAACCGGTTCATCCAAAAACTTCAGTCCTTTTGTGAAAAAGGCAAACGGAACCGGAATCGCCAGGAAGTAATTCATCGAATTCACATTGTTGTATGTCCGGTAAGTCTGAACGGTTTGCAGGGAATTGGGTTCCACAACCACTTCGCCTAAATTCAGGAATTGGGAATGCGTAAAATTGACGGAAAACTGTGCATAATCCAAAAAGGTTACTTTGAATTGGGCATTATCGTAAAAATTCGGTTTCAACTGGGTATTTCCACTCGAAGAAGTGAATGAATCGTAATACCCGGAATTATTCGGATCGTATTGGCTAAAGCCCGGAATTCCGATTTTACGGGAGTAGGTTCCGATGACATTCAACATGGAGTTTACGCGGTAAATGGCATTAAATGACGGGAAGAAGTTGAAATAATTGTTATCTAGTTTGCTGGTGACATTCGAAGCCCGGTTCAAGCGGAAATTTTCTGCCCTCACTCCTGCCCCAATGGAAACTTTTTTTCCCAGTTTCTTTTTCAGGTCCACGTAAGCCGCCATGTTATCTTCTACGTAATCGAAATCAATCACCGAAGTATAGAACGGATTCGTGAAAATATCCTGGGAGGCATTATTCAGGTTGTAAGAACCGGTATTATCGACCTTCATCACGCTGTATTTGACTCCCGTATTCACGTAAAACTTGATTTTCTCGAAAGGAATTTCCGCATCTGCACGCAGGTAAAAGCGGTTGATATTCATGTAATAATCCAGGATACTGAAATCTTCGTTCCCGGAAATGCGCTGAATGTTGTTTCTTTTCGATTTATTCTGGTAGTTGGAATAGAAGGCCGTTACGTTCAGGACGCGTTTCAAGGTGTCGAACTCCTGGCGGAATTTAATCATTCCTTCATTTCCCATTCCGTAATTGTGGGAGTTGTAATCGGTATTTAACAGTACGGGCGGAACAATCGACTGACTTCCCGTTTCGGAAAGACCTCTGATTTTATTGTCTCCGAATGAACCGTTGTAATTCAAGATCAGACTTGATCGTTTGGATAAATTCAGGTTTATCGAAGGTTTGAAATAAACATAATTGTGCGTTGTCTGCTCTTTCCGGTCGGAATTCAGTCCAAGTACCGGGTTAAACGAATTAAACACCCGTTGTGAGGTATCTCTGCTGGAGCGTTCGTTATAGGAAAACCCGGTTTGCACCTGCCAGCTCCATTTTGACCGGCGACCGTTTAAAACAAGCGATGGAGAAACTTTCTGGTTCTGGTTCAGTCCGTAATTCAATGTCACTGTTCCGGACAACCATTTGGTTGCTTTTCCGATACTGTTAATATTGATGATTGCTCCGCTGACATTCGCGTCAAAGGATGCTCCCGGATTCGAAATAATTTCGATTGTTTCGACCGAATTTGCCGGCAGACTCTTCAATAAATTCATCAGATCGTCTGTAGATAAACTGCTGGGAACATTTTCAAAATAAACACTCGCCATTTGTCCGCCAATAGCAAAACCACCACCGGGATACGGCATTACACCCGGAATTTTCAGTATCGCGTCATAAATGCTACTGATGGATAAAACGGGGTTATCTCTTACGGTTAAAGTCGTTTTATCCGCATCAATTTCGATGAACTTTCGTTGAATTCCTGTAATCGTTACCTCATCTAATTGCGAAACGGGTTCTTTCAGGTTCAATACTCCCAATTGAATGGTATCCGGAGTATTGGCTTTTACTTCAAAACTCAGGAGAATCGGCTGATACAATTGCGTTCGGATAGTAAAGGAATACATTCCCGGAATTTTCGGTAATTCGAGTACTTTCTCACAACCCGAAAATTGTTCTTTCAACAGCACGCTGTCTTTTCCCGAAATCTGCGTCGAGATGATTACCTGCTTCGTGATTTCATCACAGGGAATTTCTTTTTCAGCAAACGAAAAATGAATCCATTGCGACTGAGCGAACAAATGAGTTGAGCAAAAAAGAGTACAAAAGACGACAATTATTCGGTACATTGGGAAGTTGGGTTTTATCCGATTCCAAAATTAAAACATTCGGATGACGTAGAACGAAAGAATTGTGATCAGTTACTAAAATCGCTGATCAATGGTGTTTTTGGGTGCGTTTAAACACGTCAAAGTCCTAAAAACCGATGTGTAGAAGCAATCCCGTCAGGGAATGACATCAAATGAAGAATTAGATCATCCGATCAGTTTTCTACGCTTCCAATTGCATTGTTTTACCTGATTCACTTAACTTTACGATTTTAATCAGCAACTAAATGAGAGTAGTAGTTATATTAAGCATCTTGTTGATCGGATTGGCAGCATGCAAGAAAAAAGACATCAAAAAGATCGAAAAAGCCGTTACCAGCGGAAGCTGGAAGATTACCAGATTTATTGACAGTGGTGATGATGAAACCTCATCTTATGCGAATGCTACTTTCACATTCACTTCTGGCGGATCTATCTCGATGAATAATGGAAGCAACAGTTTTACGGGCTCCTGGAGTGTCACTAAAAAATCGAAAAGTGACGATGATTCTGATGACAGTGATTTTAAGTTTAACATCGCTCTCCCGACTCCGCATGAATCCTTATCTGATGACTGGCACATTGAAAGTTATTCGGACTCCAGGATCAATCTTCGGGATTTGGATGACGATGAACCCAACAAATCGGATTACCTTACATTCGAAAAAATATAATCTGAAAAGCGCCATTCAACCGGCGCTTTTTTTATTTATCGTTTTTTTTACCCCCCCCTTTTGTGCATTTGCTTCGTTTCTCTTAAAAACGCTCAAAAACAAGTAGATGAAAAGCTCAAAAAAATAATTGAAGAATCAGAATTTATCTTCATGCTGCTATCACATGAATGACGAATTACGTTAGATCATAAATACCTCCTTTTTAAATTACGTTATTAAAGAATTAATCTTGTTTGAATTAAACGCTGATACCATTTCCTCTATAAAGAAAGGCGACCGAAAAGTTATCCTGGACTTATACCACCACACCTTTCAGGTGTTAATGGGGAATGCTGTGCGTTATACGAACGATCAGGAAAACCAGATGCACATTGTGAATAATGCTTTTATGAAGATCATCTCTGCCATCGATCAGTTTCAAATCGGAACGGCTTATTTTTCCTGGGCCAAACAGATTGTTAAACGGGAGATTATTGATGATTTCAGGAAAAACAAACGGTACAAAGAATTGTTTGAATACAACGATGACTATCAAAATGATTCGCTGACCGTTGAACCCGAAATTGATCTTAAGTTCGAAGCAGCAGGATTGCAAAGAATGGTAGACACTTTACCTCCTGCAACAAAACTGGTTTTCAATTTATACGCTATTGATGACTGTTCTACGAAAGAAATCATGCAGGAGCTTCAAATTTCGTATGAAACCGTTAAATGGCATCTGAAAGAGGCCCGCAAAAGATTGAGAATTCAACTAAATATGAACCAAATACAGGACTGAAGTTGTGATGGAAGAGAAAAAACATATCGACAAGTTGTTCCATGAGGCTTTAAATCAAAGGTCTTTTGAGATTCCGGATGCTTTTCTGGAAGATCTGAACAAACGCCTGGATGCCGAAGAGAAAAAAAGACGTGTTTTCTTTTGGTGGTTCGCAGGCTTACTCTGCATGACTGGTTTGTCATTGATCATTTTCTTTTCTCTCCGCTCTCCTTCTTTTCCTTTACCCGACTCCCAGGCGACCAATTATAAATTTTCAGCATCTTATGCCGCAATCAATCCTGAAGTAAGTTTGTGGAAAACACACTTAAGTATATCAGCTGATGAAATGGCGATTTTTGCTACCATGACTGAGAAATCAGATCCCATTTCAAACATTTTTGCAATCAAACCAAAAAAACAAGCCGCAGAAAAACAAAGTCAAAGCGGATCATCTGTTCAAAAACACGTTCAAGAAGAGATTGGTAAAAACGAAGCAATTAATAAAAGTAAAATAAAGAGCACCCTTGTTTCCGTTGGAAAACCGGGGAGCCAAACTTCTGTAGTACTTGATGATTTAAGCCAAACGACGGGTAAACCCATTTCTGATAACATGGCATCAATGAAGCCAACAGAAGTAATCAAGGATTCCGGAGCTGAAAAACCGGATACAACGATCGTTTCTGAAACAACGAAGGATACAACACTTGCTGTCAATGCGGCCGATACAACTTCCAATCCGCTTACATCTTCCGAGAATCCGGGTGATGAGAAGAAAAACAAACCGGAGAATCAATGGAGAACGGAAATTCAATTATTCGGTGGTTTGGGAGCAAATTTCATCAATGACTCTCATACTGACAAAGGCTATCTTGGAAAAATAACGAAAAACCAATCTTCCATTCTGGCTCCTTCATTCGGAATCCAGGGAAATCTTTCATACAAAAAACTCACGTTTGGTACAGGGCTTTCCTACTCACAAACCGGAGAAAAGTACAGCTCAGAAATGATGAAATACACTTTCAAAGATTCAACGTATTCCGAACACATCATTGATACGATTCTTACGTTTGATGACTCTTTAGGAATTTGGGTTCCGGTGATTCACGATACAACGCTTTATTATTCGTATCAATACAAGCAAGATTCAACTCTGGAACGGACATCTTTTAAAAACCAATATTCCTGGATTTCCATTCCAATCTATTTCGGATACCGTTTCGAACTTGGAAAGTATGAACTCATTCCACGGATAGGCGCTCAATTCAATTTTGGAATCGCCAAAAACAAAGGACATTTTCCAAATGCGGATTTCACAGGAATGGTCGAATATCAAGCAGTTAAATTCAATGTGTCTTACCTCATCCAACTGGAAGCAAGGAGGAATTTTGGCAGGTGGCACATATTTGTCAATCCATACTTTAAATCCATGATCAATCCGGCAATATCCGGAGATCTGATCAGGCGAAGGTATGCTTCCTGGGGAATCCAATTCGGAGTCGGATTAAAACTTTAGATCTAAGCCCTCCAACACTATCAAATGCATCTTTTTTTTACCTGTTGCAGCGATTCTGCTACAACGGAATAGTATTCTATTATTCAATAATTCACAAAAGAACTGTATAAACATCCTTATAAAACGTGCGTTATGAAGTACTTTAAAACAGAAATTACGAGTGATCACATTGTATCAGACAAGCCTCTCCACGAACGGCTTTTATTTCCTTACGTTCAGATTGCACCACAACTGAAAGGAGAAGTACTTGAACTGGGATGCGGCTGGGGACGCGGAATAGCACATTTTCAATCGGACGGAATTCGTTATACCGGAGTGGATAAAAACAAATCCCTGATTGATGAGCTTCAGACCAACTATCCGGCCTGTCGTTTTCAAGAAGTCACGCTTCCCGATTTAAGCATTTTTCCAAACAATTCTTTCGATCACATCATTGCTTTTCAGGTTATTGAACACATTGAGGAGGACGAATTATTCCTGGAAGAGATTCACCGGATTCTCAAGCCCGGAGGGAAGCTTCATCTGAGTACGATTAACAGACGCTTTTCTATTTCCCGCAATCCCTGGCATATCCGGGAATACGACTCGATCGGTTTGACTGTCCTGTTGAAGATGTTTTTCTGTACCGTTGATATGAAGGGCATTGAAGGAAACGAACTTGTCTGGAAATACCATTTCGAAAACAGGAAAGCCGTCAAACAAATGATGCGTTTCGATTTCTTCGGGCTTCAATATAAACTTCCGGCAATGCTGCTTCGGATTCCCTACGAACTTTTGAATCGCTTAAACAGGAAAAAACTCATTCATTCTCAACAAGGGAAATTCCGGGATATCAGCTGGAGACATTTTCATTTAAATGAGAATCCTGATTTAGGTTTGGATTTATTGGTAATCTGTACAAAAGCTCATTCTTAAACCATTCAATTAAACATAAAACGATTAATAATTAATCAAAACACTTGATTCAAATGAACTTTTTCCTTAAATTAAAATAGAAAAGAGGAAAATATGTTAGTCAGAACATTTGGAAGTGCTGTATTCGGGATTGATGCAACCACGATCACCATTGAGGTAAATATTGCCAACGGCGTGAATTTTATGTTAGTCGGATTGCCCGATAAAGCTGTTCAGGAAAGTCATCAACGCATCAAAGAAGCTTTGAAGAACAACAACCTGAATTATCCGGGAAAGGAAATCACGGTCAACATGGCTCCGGCAGATATCCGTAAAGAAGGTTCGACCTTTGACCTGGCAATCGGAATCGGGATTTTGGCGGCTTCGGGGCAGATTTCGGATGAGAAGCTCAAAGATTATCTTCTTTTGGGAGAATTATCGCTTGATGGAACCTTGCAACTCGTCAAGGGTGTACTTCCAATCGTGATGCAAGCTAAAAAAGATGGTTTCAAAGGAATTATTCTCCCGAAACAAAATGAGCCGGAAGCAGCTATCGTGGATGGAATTGAGGTTTATGGGATGGAAAATATGCAGGAAGTGATTGATTTTCTAAACAATTCCAAACCCTTTTCTCCTGCTGTTTTCAATATCGCAGAAGAATTTCAACGGCAAGTACATGAAAACGATGTGGATTTCAAAGATGTCAAAGGACAAAGTGCCATTAAACGGGCTTTCGAAATTGCCGCTGCCGGCGGGCATAATATCATTTTAATCGGTCCGCCGGGAGCCGGAAAATCCATGCTTGCCAAACGACTTCCGGGTATTCTTCCGCCGATGAGTATCGAAGAATCGCTGGAAACGACAAAAATTCATTCCGTAGCCGGAAAAATCGGGAAGAACAACGGCTTGGTAACACAACGTCCATTCCGGAAACCTCATCACACCATTTCCGATGTGGCTTTGGTTGGTGGTGGTTCTTATCCGCAACCCGGCGAAATTTCGCTTGCGCACAACGGAGTGTTGTTCCTGGACGAACTTCCGGAATACAAACGGCAAGTACTGGAAGTGATGCGGCAACCTTTGGAAGACCGGACAGTGACTGTTTCCCGCGCACGGTTCTCCGTAGATTACCCCGCCGGATTTATGTTGGTTGCGGCGATGAATCCCTGCCCTTGCGGATATTACAATCACCCGGAAAAAGAATGCGTCTGCGCTCCGGGAACCGTTCAACGTTATCTGAACAAAATTTCCGGACCGCTACTCGACCGGATTGATCTGCACGTAGAAGTAACTCCCGTTTCCTTTGATGACCTGGCTTTTAATATCCCGACGGAAAGCAGTGTCGAAATCCGGAACAGAGTGATCGAAGCACGGCTGATTCAGTTAAAACGCTATCACCGTTCACAAACACATTGCAATGCGCAAATGCAGCGCAAAGAACTGACCGAATTTTGCGAAATCTCTCCCGAAGGAAAACAATTGCTGAAACATGCCATGGATCGTTTGGGACTTTCGGCAAGAGCATACGACCGGATTCTGAAGGTTGCCAGAACCATTGCCGATTTGGATGCCGCAGAATACATTGAAACACGTCACCTATCGGAAGCGATTCAATTGCGAAACCTCGACCGGGAGAATTGGGCGGGGTAAAGCGGAACGTTTCAAAGAATTCTCCTAACCTAATTTTTAACGCGAAGATGCAAAGGTCGCAAAGAGATATATTCTCATAAATGATTTACTATACTACTCTTTAACGAATCGCAAGGTGTAAATCTCAGTATCCGTTTGGACTTTTAATAAAAAGATTCCGGCCGGAAGTTCTGAGACATCCAGTGTGTTTTTATTTAAACGAGGCGAAACGACTTTTCCATCAAGTGCAGTTACGGACAAAACGGATAAAGGCAGATCATTCATATTCAGAATATGTAACACGTTTGAAGTTGGATTCGGATAAAGCACAAAAGGAACAGCATTCGTATATTCTTTTGTAGAAAGCGTATTTAAAGCCAGTTTCACCGCGGCATACGCATTGATTTTTCCCATTCCCCATTTGGTATCTCCCGGAGCAACAATATTCCCGGTATAATTATCCAACCGGGCTGTCGTTTTAATGATATTTTTCACCTGTTGGCTGGACAAAGTCGGGTTTGCGTCCAGAATCAATGAGACAATACCCGCAACGCATGGTGTAGCCATCGATGTTCCGGAAAGTTGTGCAAAATCGTAACTTTTATTATTAAAGGTTATCGAAGCAACAGCCGTATATGCTGCATCAGTGTAAGATGAAACGGAGGAAGTAACACTTACACCCGGAGCTGCAATATCGGGTTTCATCACTTCATTATGCAACGGACCGATACTCGTAAATGAAGCGGGTGCTCCTCCAACCATCGTTCCTGATACGGTAAAATAGTTCGATTGATAAGCAGCAACGGTTATCAGACTGTTTGTACAACCGGGCTCTCCAATGGCATAAAACGAGTCTCCCGAAACTCCATTCACCCCGTAAGCACTGAACGTTTGACCGAAATTCCCGGCTCCATTCGTTAATTCGGGAAGATTCCAGTAATGAACAGTTCCGTCAACAGCTGAACCTGTAAGTACAATTCTGTTATTCGTGTTCAGGGAACGAACGCGAATCTGCATTCCTGGTTTTCCATTCAGTGGATTTGCTGTTTCCGAAGAAACATTGAAGACAATAGTATCGCTTCCGGCAACCAAAATAGAATCCAGATACCCGGTAGTTGAAGTGGAGTAATAAGGACTTTCAACCAGTAAAGTTCCCGAACTGTTATAAACGGAAATCTTATTTGAAAAGTTATGTCCCTGTTCTCCCCACGCAGTAATACATTCTCCCCACATATACGGATTCGCTGCGTACGAATAAAACCCAACCCGTGAGTTAAAGAAGTTATTATTGAATGTTTTTTTGATGTGAAAATTTGTTCCGTTATTGTTTCCTGCAGCACCAACAAAAACAATCTGGTTTGTTGCGCTCAGTTCATCAATTGCTTCAGAAAGTAATGAGAAACCATCCAAACTTCCCATTTGATTGTAATAAACTCCCCAACTCATGTTTATAACCAATCGTTTACCGGCTGCTTCGGCTTTATCTTTCATCCAGGCAAAAGCATCAATTACTGAGGCCTGATCAATGTAAAAGGTAGTAAACAAGAATTGGGATTCAAAACCAAATCCGCGGTAAACAGATCCTGCACCACTTCCCCCGGCAATACCTGCAACATGGGTTCCATGCGTATGGTGGCTGTAAATGTTTGACGTATCTGTTTCCGCTGCGGCTAATTCCGTAGGAGTATTGTATTCAACTCCATAATTCTGACCTGTCGGAAGATTCCCAACCTGTTTATACTGATCCCAGGCTGCATAAATTCTCGAATGTGTCAACAACGTATCATAAAACATCGGATGACCATAATCAAATCCCCAATCTGTAACGCCAATCAACACGTCTTTTCCGGTAAAAGCCGCCGGTAAACCGATTCCTCTCTGCACGCTGTCTGCCCGTGTATCTTTTACAGCTCTGTCGAGTTGAGGAACAATTTTCCCCGGGATTTCCAGGTAAGAATAGAATTGCGAAAAGTCAATATGGTGTAATCTTTCCAAAGGAACTTTCATCGTGGTGATCTTTCCTACCGAACTCCCTAAAAGAATCCTGTTTTCTGGAATGATATTCCAATTACAATTCGAAAGCCGTTTTCCATAAAGTGAAACATACCAGATTCCGGAAATTTTGTAAACGGGAAATGCATCTGTCACTTCTTTAGCAACACCGATTTCATTCTTGAAAGTGGTTGAATAACGGATTAATTTATCCCAACGCATCTGGTTACTCGCGCTTTGATTCTGAGCAAACAAAAAATTTCCTGTAAAAAAGAGGCTCAGTAGTAAGATGTACTTCATAGTTTTCATATTAAGACCTGATATTCAGTAAGAAAATGGTCATTGTAACAAAAGTAAGAAAAAGCGTCAGTTTTTGAATCGGATCAGGGAAATGAATCCCTTAAATGCCAAAAGCTTTTTCCACCAGCTCATCATGTTTCATTGACCGATAGGATGCAAGCGTTTTTGAGTGCTTCTCAATAATCAAAATACGTGAACAAAACTCAATGCAAAAGTCAATATCATGAGAAGCAACAATGATCAATTTATTATTTTCCCGGGCAATTTTTCCCAACAAAGACATCACTTCTTTTTTGGTCGGATAATCCAGGAAGGCCGTCGGTTCATCCAATAAAACAATGGGTGTTTCCTGAATCAATGCTTTGGCAATTCCTGCACGTTGCCGCTCTCCATCACTCAAGGTGGAAGTGGATTGATTGACCAGTTGATCCAAATGAAGAATCTCCACGTATTTCTGTACAACTTCGTGGTCATTTTCGGATAAACGACCGGTGAAATTTGTGTAGGTATGTCGACCTAATTCTAAGTATTCACTTACTCTCAGGTAATCGAAACCCAAAAAATGGTTATCAACCAGGGTAATGGTCTTCGCTCTTTCCGCTGGCTTTAAATCGTTCCAATTTTGGTGATCAATCGTCACTTTTCCATTCGAAAATTTGCCCTGAATCAGTAAATCCATCAGCGTTGATTTCCCGGAACCATTTGCGCCGATCAAGGCCACGAATTCTCCTTTTTCCAAAAGCAAATCCGGAATCTCATACAGCATTTTAGCATGCCCGATCGAACAATTTTCAAACTTAAGCATTGCGGATATTCTTTAAGAGGAGAAATAAAACAATCGGTGCGCCAAGCAAAGCTGTCAAACTGTTGATCGGCAATACCATAACCGGTTCAAAAATGCGGATCATCAATGCGCAACTGACCATCACACTCGCCCCGATCAAACCGGAAGCCAGGAGTAAATGTCCGTGATTTGCCGTTTTATAAAACATGCGCACCAGGTTCGGAACGATCAAACCTACAAATCCGATCGGACCACAGAAAGCTGTAACCAAACCGGCCAAAATGGAAACAACCAATAATACTTTCCAGCGCGTTTGTTTGACCTGAACACCTAGAATGGCTGCGGATTTTTCACCAAGGACCAATGCATTCAACGGTTTTGTCAATAGAAAAGCAGCCAGAATTCCGATGGAAAACAATACCGTTATAAAAGGAATCTGTTCGATACTCACTTGCTGCAAAGAACCCATTCCCCAAATGGAAAAGGCTTTTACACTGTTGGCATCCGCTTTCATCAAAATGATGTTCGTGATTGCTGAAACAAACGTTCCCAGCATCATTCCGACCAACAATAACGAAACCATGGAACGAACCCGCGTTGCAATAACCAATATCAGCAAACCGAAAACCAAAGCCCCGATCGTTGCTGAGATCGTAATTCCCAAATCGAGTACTTCGAGCCCTAAAAACGAGCTTCCCATAATCGTCAGGGCCACCATTAAATGCGAACCGGAAGTTAATCCCAGAATGGATGGACCTGCCAGCGGATTATTCAATGTTGTCTGCAGAAGCAAACCGCAAATTGACAATGCAAATCCGGCAATAATCGCGATAAAAACTTCCGGAATCCGGTAAATCACAAAAAGGTTCCAGGCATTCTGATCTTTCGAATCAAGGAATGAAAACCAGGCATCATCTCCATGCGGATATCCGATGGTGACCACTGTAATGACCACAAACAAGACAAACGATATCCCGTGCTTCTTCCACATAGACTATTTCACTTGCCTGTAAAAGTGATAATTCACTTTCGGTTCTCCTTTCGCAATGTTCACGAAATCTTCCAGCAACCAATGCGGATTCACCTGACTCAACTCCCAATAATAATTCGAGTTGTGTGTATAGGTGTAGACTTTCCCTTTCGTCACGGTATGGAAATACCGAAACTTCGGATTCATTGCAAAAAGCTGTTTCAGATTCGGCGCTTCTGCGTTAATCCAGATGTCACATTTTTGATCGTCGTTGAAAACCTGCTCGAAGCTTAAACTTAAACTCGCCGTACCGTCTGTATTTTTATAGAAATAATCCATTCCGGCATCTTTCATAATTCCTGCCATGAATGATTTTCCAGCCGGAGCGTACCAAACATCTCCGGCTAGTCCGCCGCAAATCACTTTTTTCTGTTTCTTGATTGCTGCAGCTTCTTTTTTGATTTTCAAATAAGATTCTTCCACCTGACTGAAATAGTTGTCCGCTTCCTGATCTTTACAAACCAATGCGCCGAATACTTTGATCCATTCTGCTTTTCCCAGCGGATGCATTTCTTCCCAATCGTAGTTCGCCATACAAACCACGTTCAACTGTGCGAATTTAGCTTCGTTCGGGAAGGGTTGTCCGAAACCACTGAAAATGATCAATGGAATTTTCGCTTTCAGAACGGCATCGGGTGTTAATCCGGTTTCATATCCGGCAGTGAGTACTTTTCCGGCACGAACTCCCTTCAACAGGGCTTTATTGGAAATATATTGTTCTTCCGTAGTTGCTTTGATGGTTTCGATGCTGTTGATTGCATCCAGCATTCCCACAAAAGAAGTTGAAAGCGCAGCCATGTTTTGAACCGGAACTTCGATGATTTTCATTCCGGAAGGTCGTTTCATTTTTGAGTTACGCGAAATCAGAGCATAACGGGTTTCCACCTTCAGGGTTTTCGGATTTTTCACAATCAATTCCTTGTAACCAGGCTTTTGGTCGATTGAAACCAATCGCGCGTACTTGAAACCTTTTACTTCAAATTCTTCTTCTGTTTTCTTCGTTGTACACGAAAAAAGAACGACAAAAAGTGTCAGGCTGGCTAAAACTATTTTCATTGAATGGGGCATTTTGTTTGTTTCATGACTTCGGCAAGGTGTTTTTCTTCCGGGTTTCCGGTCGACAAATCGTCCAAAATCCGGTTAAAATCCACTTCATTTCTATTTTGAGAAAGCTTGAAAGCTGCTTCCACTTTGTTCAGTACAATCCGGTATCCCACAATTTCTTTCATGTAAGATTCGATCAGATTTTCCGGCCATTGACTGATGTGCAATTTCTTTTCCCGTTTTGCTTCGAAGGCATCTACCAATTGAGCCAGGTGATTTTTTAGTCCGGAAGCATCCAACACTTCGAGTTTTCCCGAAACATGAACCGCCTGATAATTGTAAGTCGGAACGTTTGTGTGCGTATAAACCGATGAAGAGATATAGCCGTGAGCTCCCTGAACAATCATTATTCCCTGATTCATTGTTTGAATTGCAGCAACAATCCCATTTTCAGAAGCGACGTGAAATTCCAGGTAATTGTTCTCCGGTCCGAAGTTGCAGGTAAACGGAATATGAACCAGGACAGGAAATCCATCAGTTCCATTCACTGCCAAAGTTCCAAAAGGATGCTGCTTCAAAAATTCCAGAATCAACTTTTGGTCTGTAAACTCAAACTCGGTTGGAATATACATAAAGCAAATATACACTTTCGGAATCAACTGCTCAGCGGGTTAATGAGATAATTGGATTAACTTTGTAAAAAACTGTCCGATGCGATTTTCAGATTATCCCATTTCCCAAGAAATCAAAGACCAATTAGAAGTCCTTGGTTATAAAAAACCAACCGACATTCAATTCAAAGCGATTTCACCGATTCTGAACGGAGAGGATGTGTTCGGAATTGCACAGACAGGAACCGGAAAAACGGCTGCTTTTGCCATTCCGATTATTCACAAACTAAGTACTTCAAAAGCACGGTCGAAAAGTCCGAGATGCATTGTAATGGCTCCGACCCGTGAATTGGCGGAACAAATCAAACAGGCATTTGAAAGTATCGGCAAAGGTTCCGACATCCGTATCACCGCAATTTTAGGAGGTTTGGAACAAGACAAACAAATCCAGGAATTGAAACGTGGAACGGATGTGGTGGTTGCAACTCCGGGACGTGTGTTCGATTTGCGTTCACAGGGACATCTTTCATTGGATGCAATTCAGTTTCTGGTTTTAGATGAAGCAGACAGAATGCTGGATTTGGGCTTTGCACATGACATGAAGGCTATTCACAAGCTTTCACCTCAGAAAAACCGCCAGACTTTGTTTTTCTCCGCAACCATCGATAAGAAGATCAAAGCACTTGCTTACGATTTGGTACGAGACGCAATCCGGATTCAGATTTCTCCGAAAGATCCTGTTGCCAAAAATATCGAACACGGATATATCAAAGTTGAAATGGACGACAAGCGTTTCTTCCTTGAAAACATTGTAAAGGAGTACGAAGACTTTAAGTACGTCGTTTTTGTCCGCACAAAAGTTCGTTGCGAACGCGTAGTTGCAGCAATGGAGCGTGTCGGGATTCACTCAGAAGCTCTGCACGGAGGTGTTGACCAGAAAGAACGCTTTCTTGTTTTGGAGCGCTTCAAATCCGGAGAAAATAAAATCCTGATTACGACAGACGTAGCTGCCCGTGGAATCGATATTCAGGGAGTTGATTACGTGATCAATTACGATTTGCCGGATCAGCCTGAGCAATATGTTCACAGAATCGGGCGAACCGGTCGTGGTGACAAGAAAGGACAAGCACTTTCCTTTTGCAGTAAAGAGGAAGAAAAAATCCTGGAGGAAATCGAGCTTTACCTGGGTTACGACATTGAAGAAATCGAAATCAGCAAAGGAGATTACTCTACCATCTTAAGAGATTCGGAAGATCTGACGTACAATTGGCAGAAATTGCTCGATCAGGCCAATGAAGAAGACGGAACAAATGATAAATGGTAATTACCGAATGAATTGCATCGTTCGTTAGAACAAAATTCGTAATTCTATCATTTAATTACACGACACAATATCGTACTGAATATCAATCTGCATTAATTGCTGATCCATTTCATTCCAGGAAAACAATTCGATGTACAAACCGGTAGTAGAATCGAATACAGTCACACGACGATCTTTCTGACGTTGTCCGTCATACGCTTTTGCGTCGAAGAGCAGTCTTTGAGAACGAAGTACCATTTGATTGTCTGCAAAACGATACGACTGAGCCATAACGTAGTTCAATTTGGATAATTTACGCAAATCCTTTTCCAGGTCAAGGCGTTGCTGGGTTGAAAAATTTGCCTGTATCAGGCGCTGGGTAACAGGTGCACAATCAGAAAATTGTTGGATAATAGTAACGGTGTTAGTTTGAGAGAATCCTGCAAAGCTGATCCATAGAACAGCCAAAATGATGGTAGTTTTCATAGCAGTGTGTTTTAAGATGATCTCAATAATGATTTTCATTATTAACTATCTAAAAGCTATGAAATATTGAACCAGAAATCAAATTTGTGTGAATTCAAACAAACGAACTCAATCAAACAAACCACCTGTTTGCTAGGAATAGCAAATTACAGCCAAAAACACGCAATTCATCAGAAAGCCATTTTTAATCACTAAGCACGCATAAATATTCGATCAAAACCGTGTTTTAATCATTTTTACAAAATATTTACTTCGCGCTCTAATCTGACCCCGAATTTCGAATAAACATCTTCAATGATTGCTGTTGAAAGGTCGTAGATTTCACTTCCCGTTGCTTCGCCGTAATTAACAAGAACCAAGGCCTGTTTTTCGTGAACACCACAATTTCCAACGCGTTTTCCTTTCCAGCCTGCTTTCTCGATCAACCAGCCTGCCGCCAGTTTTTCTTCACCCGATTCCTGCGGATAGTGAGGCGCATCGGGATAATGACGATGCAACTGATCAAAAACAGCTTTCGAAACAACCGGATTTTTGAAAAAACTTCCTGCATTTCCAAGCACTTTCGGATCGGGTAGTTTGCTTCTGCGGATATTCATCACCGCCTGGCTCACTACATCCACCGTAATTTCAGTTGCGCCCATTACTTCAATTTCGGATTGAATTGCTCCGTAGGAAGTATTGATTTCCGGGTGTTTTGTCAATTGATAAGAAACGGAAACGATGACATACTGATCTTTTAATGCCCGCTTGAAAACACTTTCGCGGTAACCGAACTGGCATTGTTCTTTGTTGAACGTATGCAGTTCCAGCGATTCGATGTGCAATGCTTCCAGCGAAACAAACGTATCCTTGATTTCCGCACCATAAGCTCCGATATTCTGCATTGGACTTGCCCCTACACTTCCGGGAATCAAGCTCATGTTTTCAATTCCTCCGAATCCTTTTTCAACCGTATAACGAACAAAGGAATGCCATTCCACCCCGGAACCGACTTTCAAAACTACTTGTTCGTCCGTTTCGCTTACCGATTCAATTCCTTCGATTTCATTCTTCAGAACAAAAAAAGGTAGGTCTTTCGTCAGCAACACATTACTTCCACCACCCAATATCAACAAGGGTATTTCCGGGTTGCGGTCTTTCAGCAATGCCTTTAGTTCATTTAAAGATCCAAAGCGTCCGAACGCCAGGGCTTTAACATCAATTCCGAAAGTGTTGTAAGGTTTTAACGAAATGTTGTGCTCAATCATGTGCGCAAAAATAAGAAGAAAAAGCGTAAGCTTTTGAAGTCTGAGTTACGATCCCGGACATCCGGGATTAGTACGGATGCAATGAGGAAGAAGCTAACAGGCTGCCATAAGGGACAAATGAGTTTTGATTTTGGGAATCTGGGACTGGCTTCGAAACGAGCTCTGAATTTAAAGCAGATCAGAAAATAAAACGGGTAAAAAGTGTTCTAGGGTTTATAACCCTAGAAGGGTTCTCACCTTAAACAAGATTCGCCCTAGAAACAATAGCCTTAAGTTTTTCGGTAAAGATTCGGTAAGAATTTCGGCGAGAATTTTTTATTAAGTTGCAATTAGCTTATTTGCATTTCATTTTATCTCATTACGATTGTTCGACTATAAGAATTCTAAAGAATAGAATGTGGACTGAGTGGGACCATATAATTTTAACACGAAACCCGCAGAAATACTATTTCTGCGGGTTTTTCATTTTGTCTTAGCGGGTGACCGACCGCTATCGAACAAGGAGTTGGCCGAGGATATACACAATATAAGTTTGCTTTAATACTTTCAAAAAGGAAAAAATGAAACTAACTAAGAACCATAATTAATAATGCGCTCTGTAACACCTTTAAATTCTTTAATTTACCCCTTAAATGCTTTATGAAGTTGCCGAAAATCACTTCCGACGTGAATGTTCTGATTTTTTATTTCATTAAACAGAACACTCGCGTTTTTCATCTGCATAAGTAGGAAGTTTGCTTCTGGAATTGTTTTAGAATATTCAAACAGGGTAGGTTTAACTTTTAACACAAAATTATCGTGCATATATTCCAGAGTATAAGGCTCTGGTCTGTTTTGGTGAAAAGTTAATAACTCATCATCGAGGAATTTACAGAAATCGGAATGCTTATTCATTTCTGCATCTATTATCATTAATGCCATTTTGTCCATTGCATCTTCAATGATGTTTTTCAACCTTACCTTTCTTTGATGGTCAAATTCAATAGATTTACCATGGCTATCTATGTAGAGGTCAATCTGAAGACTAAAATAGTCTAAATAGGAAATAATTTGTTTAAATTCTTTTATGACTTCCTTTTCGTCGCCAAATTCACCAAGATATGAATGGTAATAGTCTTCTAGATTTAGCTAATCAACAATTCTTTTAATATCATTGAAAGGCAAAGTCCTTAACAATGGGATATTGAACGAATCTTTTTGAATGGTTTCGGATACATCATTATAGTAATCGTTTTGAGTTTTTAAGCCACTGAGATACCTTCAATAAGCGATTGTAAATATTTTACTTTCTCCTTTTGAAATTGAAGCCTTCGGTCTTCATCCTTCTTTTTATCTTGCTTAAGTGTTTTATACCAAGTGAAGACGGTAGCCCCGGACCCAATAGCCGCACCAACAATTGCTATAGTTAAATCCACAACCCAACTACCACCACCATCAGAATAATAGCCACCATATTCAAATATCCCCAAAATCATCTTATACAAGTTTAGATAAAATAGTTCAATTTGTTAACCCAAGAAAGAAAAGAGAATTTTGCTACAAAGAAGCCCTGTAAAATTGGGTTTCTTTGTAGCGGATAAATGACCAGTATGAACAAGTAACTAGTTGAGGATATGAAAACATAAGTCTACTTTAAGAAAAGTAAATGTCTAATGTAATCCCAAAATGGACCTATAATAAGTGCAGCGGGAACTGTAACTGTTACTATTTTAATCCAAACTTTGTAGAGTTCCACTTTTCTCTTCCTTTTACCTAATCCTATTATTGTAACTGGGGGAATTGCTGCAACGATGAAAAGGAATGAAGTAAT
Organism: Fluviicola sp.; assembly: GCF_030151805.1. GTDB lineage: Bacteria > Bacteroidota > Bacteroidia > Flavobacteriales_D > Crocinitomicaceae > Fluviicola. Next base: position 3,964 of record NZ_JASLCN010000092.1, on the reverse strand, counting down.
ACAAAGCCAAATCAAATAAATTGGATCTTTTTCTATTTTTTGAGGAACAAAATCACTGGGAACATAATTTGTCTGCTGTTTTATTAATAACTCTACTGCTTTATAGATGTTACTACTATCAATGCCTTGTTCTAACAATTCATTTGATTCCTTCTTTACAACAGATTGATAGGTTGAATAGTCAGTAGTAAAAACAATAACTGAAAATATAAGAATTGGAATTGCCAAGAAAACAGACATAACCTGGCCCCAATCATACCAAAATCGTATTTTCCTTTGTGGCCTTCTTTTATTTAACCAATTATTAAAATCAAGCCTTATGTCATTGCTTTTACTAAGGTCAAAACAATTAATATCCAATCTTAATTCTCCATTTGGGTTGGTTGGGACTTCCAATTTGATATTGTTATTATTCCCCTGTTCCATAAATACATGAAATTCTTTTGGGTCAAATAAATCAATAGATGAATCTTTCAGTATTTCTCTAATGGACTCCCCAACAAGTCTTTTACCATCGGACGAAATTAAAGTGATTTTCTTTTCTCTTCTAACAAAAGAATGTCTTTGGCTGGCCTCCTTAATTTTTCTTTGTTTCTCATTTGGAGATAACTTTTCCTTTGTATTTTCTGCTTCAACAAATTCAATTATTTCTATCTCCAAAGATTGAGCTAAATACTTTTCGATTTCAATAATTACATTTTCTAAATCCTCAAAATCATTTTGATTTAAAATCCAAGGTCCTTTATGTATTTCAGTTGGTATTGTTAATCCCATGTGTTTTTTGATGCGGTATCTCATATACTTTCTTAATAAGAAATCTATGACTTCAGTCAATAGGTATCTTTCGAAAGGTTAACTCAATGATAAGAAAAAATACACTAGTTTAGAATTCTACAAAATAAAAACTCAATTAGTAAATCGCAATGTCAAGCAATACCTAATGGACTCTATCTTGAAAAGATAAAGGCAAAAAATGAGATGAATAAGCTAATTAGGGCAAGTATAATAAGCCTTATTCCTAGCCATTGACTTCTAATGACAAATGCGTTAAAAAAAATACAGAATACAACTATACCAAATAAGGTTAGAGACCAATCATAGAACGATGATACAGATGGTTCCACATCATTAATTTTTTTGGACAGATTCGTTTTCTGGGCATTTGTCAAAAGTGAAGAACAAATGCATAAAATTAATGCTAACAATCTTTGAATTATTCCTACGTTCCAACTCTTCATGACTTGGCATTTGAATAATAAGTTAGGGTATTTCTTGCCAATATTGATCAAGAATAACGTTTTTTAACTGTCATCTGAAAAAATAATATACTTGAATTTGCGTTTTTTATTTTTTGTATCTAAATTGTAAACGCTATTCAAATTGTCACGCTTAAATTCTAATCACTATGTCAAACACTATTCTCAACAGCAGAAAGTTTATTGTTAAGGGGCAAATAGATGCTTCTTTTACACCTGAATCAACAGAATCTCTTGAAGAAATTTCAAATCTGGAAGTTGAACTTTGGCAAAAAAGTCCGTTAGACGTTTTCTTCTTAGGAAAAGGGACTACCAATAATGCCGGAGAGTTTATTATCACATTTATTGTAAACGATGAACCGAAATACGTAAGAAATGGAACCCTTGAAAACGTTTTCGGGAAAGTCTATTACAAAGGTCAACTCATTTCAGGAGAAAATCCATATTCTAATGATGATCCTGGATTACGTCCGATCAAGGATATTACTCTAAAAGAAGGGTTAACGGATATTGGAGCCTATACGGTTAGTATAACAGCTTTTGAATTTCCTGTAAACACAAGTGAATTTCAAGTTGCAGAAAAAATAACCTCAACCAGAAACAGTATACTATTTGCAATAAATGAAGCTGAAGGATTAAAACGTCCACTTCCGGTTAACTATTTATGCTTTTTTTACGGATTTATCGGATCACCTGCAAAGAACTTGTTCAATGTGTCCGGACCTGTAATAAAAGAAGGCTATGTGGAAGTTATCGTTCCGCAGCTTCCGGTGAGCGTAAAAACCAGCCCGGAACTTATCGTAAATACCAGGATAAATGGCAGTCCTTCCCTTTCTTCTGAAAATGTTTATTTAAAAGTTGCAACACCGGATTTAAGCACGGTTTTGTATACTATGAATAGTACTTTAGTGGTGCATGAAGGAAAACTTTGTGTTTACGGGAATGAAGAATATTATCCCATTGCATTGACTCCAATAGGTATTAGTAGTGTTACCAGAATTGGTGTTGAACCAGACGGTTCACTTTTTATGTTTGACGCTAAACTAAATCGGTGGGATTCTTATGATCCACTAACTTTTTACCAATTTCAACATCCGGAGAACCTGATTTTTTTTGCGGACGGAATGTATAAAGCAGATGGTACCGTAGGAACAATTACCTCTGGTTACTTAGGAGACGGAACTTTTGCACCATTTTCAATCTCTGTTGAAAACACCAGTGTTTTCCCTCTTGACGTAAACGTAATCGTATCTGATCCTACAAATGACGAGCTGTTTTTTGAAGGAGTTATTCCTAATTTGCTGCCTGGAAGTAAGAATCTAGTTGTTGTAGAGACCTCCTCTTATCCGGATTTACCCCATTATTCACCATCGATCAGTAATATAGAAACGATTAGTGGAATAACCTTTCCTGTAGATTTTGTGAATTTCCTGGAAACAGAAAATCTGAACAATCTGGGCGCTTTGAAAAAGGCTGGACCTCTCCGCTATATTGATGGATTACCAACCGCTAAAGAACCTGAGTTGACTTTGCTTCAGGCACACATCGATTTATATACGGTAAATGCAAACGCAACTCAAAATCAAACCCTTATTAATCTGGGCTACAACAATTTATTTAAAATTGCGGAAACTCCAAAAGAAGTCTTTGTTACTGAAGTAGAAGTGGAAGGTGTTGCGTTATATACAGCTGCGAGATTGCATAACACCGTTGTGCAAAACCAAAAACTGTTAACGAATTTACTTGCTGCAAAATTGGCAGATTATACATTAAAAAATCCTGCCATTCCTGATCTTCCAAACTCTACATTTGCGGGAGAGGCCTTTTCAAAATTTATTAATCGCTGTGAATGTGAAGATTGTACTTCAGCTGTTAGTCCATTCTCCTACCTGGTTGATTTGTTAAAATACGGGGCGAAGCATATTACCAAATCGGGCACACCTTCGTATAACCCTGTAAATTACGACGCTTTTCTGACCTTGCTGGAAGGCTATTTCTTTCAACCATTCGGGTCTTTTTCGGTGGATTGTGATACGCTGCATAAGGAATATTGCCGTTTACGATTGGTGACGGAGATTTTAGAACAGTACGTAGCTACGAAGACTCTTCCTACGGAAGTACTGGAACGATTAGAGAATGACCGTAAGAACTTCTTGTTACTAACTTATAAAACGATCCTTACTCAGGCAGGAACATCTTATGAAGAATTACGCAGTGTAGTTGCAATTCAGGATACTGATGAGAAAAAAACAGCAGCACAGCGTTTGGCTGATAAGCTGGGAATTTTGTTATATGCACCACCGAGTACCACGCAATATACAGCTGACCGCATGTGGCTGACTTTTGATAATGTATCTACTGCTCAGGAATTAACAGCAGAGAACCTGGAAACTATTTTTGGATTTAGAGATACGCAACGTGATGTATTAACGAATCCTGCCGAAGCACTCATACTTACATGGAAAAATGCGTATCTCCGGGAACTTTGGAAAAAGACAGATTATCTTTTCTCGGCATACAGTAGAGAAGATGTTGATCCGAATGATGACCTTACATTCAAAGCTGAATGGAAACCGATCATTGACCCGGATATGATTGGAAGAGGTGATATGACTTATGAATCTTCTGATTTTGCACTTGCTCTTTGGAGACATCGAAAAGAAAATACGGATGCTTTCTTAAGTTATTTTACTTCAGAATCAAATCTC
>NZ_JASLCN010000055.1 GCF_030151805.1 Fluviicola sp. | reverse complement strand
GGAATGCTTCTTTTACGGTCATCGACAGTAGTTTTAACCGTTTCACGCTGCTCAAAGTATTAGATTTGTCCTACAATCCGGTCATGGAAGTTTCCGAAACGGCATCTATTCCGTCCCTGCAAGAACTCAACTTGTCGAATTGCTCCTATAATCCCTGGAAAATCGGTGCGATCGGAAAAGCTTTTCCGAATCTTGAACAACTGAATCTGAGCAGCAATCAATTGTCATTTATCTGGTCCGGACTTCAAAGTTTGGGAAACCTGGTTCGCTTAAATATTTCGGATAACCGGTTGATCAACATTCCGGTGGAAATGATGTATCTGTCCAATTTAAAGGAACTCAATCTTTCCAAAAATGAAATCAAACTTCAGGCAACTGAACTGGGAGCTCTCTGGTCTTTGGAAAAACTGGATATTTCCGGTAATTCCGGGTTAAGTACCAACAACCTCGTTTTAAGCATTTCCGAAAACAAACGCTTGAAAGATTTAGCGATAGACGGAGATCAATTGAGCTCAAAAAGCATTCAACACCTTTCTCAAATGAACCTGGAGCGTCTGGAATTGACAAATGTTCAAAAACCCTCCGGAATTGATTTCACACGCTTCCCAACTACCCGAAAAGTGGCTTTCGCCCATTCGTCAAACTGGCTTTCCAATGACAATGTAAACCAATTTGATCAGGTATCTGAATTGGAGCTGATGAATTCATCCATTCCTGCAATTCTTCAAAAAATGAAGTCTTTAAGCATTCTGACTCTCAACCATATTGCAGAAACTGAAATTCCGAAATTATTTCCTTTGAAAAAATTAAGTGTGCTCGATGTTTCTAAAACCAGTTTGGATGTAAACCAGATTGCTCAATTGCAGCAAGAGCTGCCGGGCACCCAAATCATCACGGCAACCAACGATATAACGAAGAACATGATTTCCAACAGCTTGGAATCACTCATGGAAATTCCGGCAAAAATGGTTTCATTATCATCCGATAAAGCCACCTCGATTACAGAAAAAAATGTGTCGTTTGAAATTCCATCCAATGCGTTTCTCGACTCGAAAGGAAACCGGTATTCCGGAAAAGTAAGCATTGAGCTGACTGTTTATGATGATCCCTTTCAAATGGCTTTGGCGGGAATTCCGATGACTTTTACGGAAAACAACCAGGAAGAAATTTTTGCTTCGAATGGCATGTTCCGCTTTGAAGCAAAGGGAGAAAACAAGGAAACTCTTCAGCCGGATCCGGCCAACCCGATTCAGGTTTCAATGGGAGATTTACAACCGGAAAACAAAGGCGGACTTTTTGTTTTCAATGCTCAGACTTCCAAATGGAATACGATTTCTGACACGGTCAATACTCAAAATACAGCCTCACGCATTCAACGGGTTACCGATTCAATCAATAAACTGGACCTCAAAAATCTGGTTATCCGTTCTGTTAATGACCGTATATTCTCTATTCACCCCACTTTTTCACGTTTGGACAGAACTAAAATTTCGCTTCGTTCCCAATTTTTCCCGATTCAACAAAACGGCGGCATGGTTGTTCAAAACAGGAACAATTACAGCGGGAATGCGATGACCAGACAAGTATGGATCATCGACACCATCGTTAATCCGGAAATGAAAAAACAGCTTCAGGTGATGAAAAAAGAAACAAGCCCCCGGGGCAGCAGAAAGCTCAGAAAACGACAATCCGGAATGTTTATTCCCCGATTAATGAATAACCTGAGTATTGTTCCTGATCCGCTTCATGATAATTACCGCCTGATTTTTAAATACAGGGATTCAACAGTCAATCTTCCGGTTGCTTTAAGCGGAACTTCCAACAAGCAAATTCAGCTGAATACGCAAAAGTTCGAATCCAGTTTTAAAATCAACAGCGCAAAAGATCTGAAAGAGAAAAAAGCGTACGAAAAAAGTGTGGAAGAGCAATTGAAAATCGCCGAAATACAATTACGAAAGTCTTTGATTAATCGTGCAGTAGCACAAATTAATCTCTCATTGAATCCTAATTTCCGGGAGAGCCCGAATCGTTTGAATTTCGGGCTGACCGGTTTCGGATTGATAAACTGCGATTTCTTCATGCGGGAACGCGGGGAATACTTTGTTGGAACCGGCTCCCAGCTCATCGATCAGAACGGAGAAAAATACAAAACTCCCGTTACTGTTATTACGGTTGATCCTGTAAGGAATTTCTATCTCGAAACAGCGGCTCAAAATCCGATCAATTGTTTCAGAACCACGTACCTTGTTTTCAATTTAGGAGACAAAAAATTAGGGGTTGCAAAACCCGGAAGAGGTGAAACGATTAAACAAATCACTTTGATCGATATCCGGGATAAAACTCCACAGGAAGTTTCAAAAGCAATTCTTTCAATCTGATGAAGTTCGTTGTTTTAATCCTTTTCATACCTGTTTCTGTTCTCTGCGGAGCGCAGGGACAGTTTATTCGCGAAGCGCGTTGTCAGCTTCCACGCAAGGATTCGCTTTTTGCGTTCCGGTCCGACTTTGCAGCTTCGGGGAAATACAACTATTTTTCCGATTCAACGGAAAAGATCGGGTTGATTCTGAATCAGCTATTGAAAAACGCAAACAAAAACAGGGCCGACACATTGAAACAAAGTTTGGTTTTAACGGATTTGGCAACCTATTGCGCGAAACACATTCATTCGCTTATGCCGGTAAATCCGGAGCGAAAAAAACGTTTGGAGAAACGGATTCGCCGGATCTTTTTTGGCTCCAGGTGCAATTTCGGGCTGCTTGAAACTATCTCTTTTGAAATTCCGCTGGTCAAAACAAAAGGGCAATTTCACTACAATAAAAAAGGTCCTGCCGGCGGATACAATTTATACAAGGGAAAGCACAAAGCTAAAAAGACCGTGGAAAATCCGGAACCGGAAGAAATTGCCCTGGAAGAATACAGCTACGAAGAAATTCAAAAACACATCAGCAATCAACTGAGCAGAAAAAAGGTCTATCGTTATCTAAGTGAGAAAAATATTGCTGCTTTCGGTTACTCAATTGAACTGGATCAATCAACCGTTCAAAAAAATAAAATTCCTCAATTAAAAGTTTTATTGATCCTTGGAGAAAAACGTTTTTCGTACAAGCAGCGAAAGTCATTTAACAAAAAAACCTCATCCGTTTCCGAATGAGGTTTTTCAAAGAAAATATTTATATAGTTATGCGTGTTTCACGTTAACAGCCATTAATCCTTTTCTTCCTTCTTCCAAATCAAATGTAACAGCGTCGTTTTCATTTACTTTGTCAACCAATCCAGAAACGTGTACAAAATACTCTTTGTTAGTCTCATCTTCTTTAACAAAACCAAAACCTTTCGTTTCGTTAAAGAACTTAATAGTTCCTTTATTCATATTCTCAATTTATTTGATAAACAAAGATGTAATAATAAATTGAATACGAACTATTTATTTAAAAAAATATCACTAAAAATAAAAACGCCCCTCGTCTGAGGGGCGTTTTTATTGACTTATCAATTTCTAAACCAGCATCATAACCGGGTTTTCCATGTACTGTTTAAACGTCTGAAGGAACGCAGCTCCTGTTGCTCCATCCACTACTCGGTGGTCACAGGAAAGTGTTACTTTCATGATGTTTCCAGGCACAATTTGTCCGTTCTTAACAACCGGTTCCTGAGAGATTCCGCCGATCGCCATGATACAGCTGTCCGGTGAATTGATGATTGCAGTGAACTGCTCAATTCCGAACATTCCCAGGTTTGAAATGGTGAAAGTATTTCCTTCCCATTCTGCCGGCTGTAATTTTTTATCTTTTGCTTTTTGAGCCAATACTTTTACTTCGTCACCGATTTGAGACAAGCCTTTGCTGTCTGCAAAACGAACTACAGGAACCAGCAATCCGTCTTCTACTGCAACTGCAACACCGATGTGAATGTGACTGTTTTTGCGGATTACGTCTCCTAACCAGGATGAATTAATTGCAGGATGCTTGCGCAATGCCATTGCAACTGCTTTGATCACCATATCGTTGAAAGATACTTTCACCCCTTCGTTGCTGTTCATTGCCTTACGGGCTGCAATTGCATTGTCCATATCCAAGGAAATCGTCAGGTAGAAATGCGGAGCTGTGAATTTGGATTCTCCCAAACGGCGTGCAATCGTTTTACGCATTTGAGAAACCGGCTCATCTACAAACGATTCGCTCAATGAAGCTCCCGAAGAACCGGCAGGTCTTGCAGGTGCATCGTAAGGTACATAATGATCCACATCGCGTTTCGTGATTCTTCCTCCTTCTCCGGTTCCGGAAATGAAGCTTAAATCAACTCCTTTTTCTTCAGCCAGTTTTTTAGCTAACGGAGAAGCCAGGATGCGTCCGTTTGATGCTGTATTTGATACCGCAGCTGGTGCAGCTTTCGGAGCAGAAGTTACGGCAGCCGGTGCTTTTTCTTCTACTTTTTTCGCAGGTTCTGCTTCAGCCGTTTTTTCTTCCTTCTTCTCTTCAGCAGCAGGTGCAGCTGTCGTTCCGGCAGAAGCCAATAATGCGGAAATATCTTCGCCTTTTTCACCGATGATTGCCAATAGGGAATTGACCGGAGCCGGTTTTCCTTTTTCGATACCAATGTGTAATAAAACACCATCAAAAAATGATTCGAATTCCAACGTTGCTTTATCGGTTTCAATTTCAGCCAGTAATTCACCTGACTTTACAGTGTCCCCAACTTTTTTATGCCATTCCGCAACAACACCTTCTGTCATGGTGTCGCTCAATTTGGGCATGTTAATGATTTCAGCCATCTGCGATCTATAATAATCTATTAATATTCAATAATGTAAGGGTAGTTCGGTTCCTGGTAGATGTCTTCATACAAATCATCTGCATCCGGATAGGGAGATTCTTCAGCAAATTTCACTGATTCTTCTACTTCATTTTTCACCCATGCATCAATTTCTTCAATTTCTTTTGCAGTCAACCACTTGTTGGATTGGATCATTTTCAAACAATGTTCGATCGGATCCTGTTCCATCCACTCTGCTACCTCTTCTTTCGTTCGGTATTTTTGCGGATCTGACATGGAGTGACCTTTATAACGGTAAGTACGGATATCCAATAAGGTTGGTCCGTCTCCTCTTCGTGCTCTTGCAACTGCTTCTTCGATTGCTTCATGAACTGCTTCCGGCGACATTCCGTCAACGGATTTCGAAGGCATTTCATAAGAATCACCGATTTTAGATAAATCCGTCACGTTTGTTGTACGTTCAACGGATGTTCCCATCGCGTAGTTGTTGTTTTCAATGATGTAAATAACCGGCAATTTCCAGTTCATCGCCATATTGAATGTTTCGTGCAATGCTCCCTGACGAACAGCTCCGTCACCCATTGAAACGAACACCACATTATCTGTTCCGTTGTATTTCTCAGCAAAAGCAACACCCGTTCCCATTGGAATTTGTGCTCCAACGATTCCGTGTCCACCCATGAAGTTCTTCTCTTTGTCGAAGAAGTGCATAGATCCACCTTTTCCTTTGGAACAACCTGTAGAACGACCGTATAATTCGGCCATCAATACACGAACATCTGTTCCTAATCCGATTGGATGAGCATGATCACGGTAAGCCGTCATATGCGAATCAGTTGGTCTTGATGCGCTGACAGTTCCGGCAACGATTGCTTCCTGACCGATATATAAGTGACAAAATCCTCCAAATTTTTGCTGAATGTATAATTGTCCTGCTTTTTCTTCAAAACGACGCATCAAAAGCATATCCTTATACCACTTGATGTATGTTTCTTTTGAGAACTTAGCGGTGCTTTTTAAAGCACTTTTATTTGTTGTTTTTGATGGTTTTGAAGCTGTTTTCGTAGCCATGCTTACCAATTTTTGTTTGTTTAACGGACAAATATAAAAAGAAGTACGTAGATAGAAGCCAAAGCTTGAATTGAAAATGGAGAATTTTAAAATTGAAAAGGGTTTATCCCCTCTTGACAGCATAAACATTTGTCTCTTACCGAAAGTCATGCTTTCTCTTCTTTTCAATTCTCCATTTTCAATTTGACAAAATGTGTAGTTTTGTCAGAATTCTATCTTGAAAATGGTCAAAATCGGTTTATTGTCTGACACCCATGGTTTTCTTCCCGAACGCGTTTTTGAATTATTCAAAGATGTGGATGAAATCTGGCATGCAGGCGATATCGGAAGTCTTGATGTAACCGACCGGCTTAAAGCGTTCAAACCCCTGCGGGCAGTTTTCGGAAATATTGACGACCAGCAGATCCGTTCGGAATTCCCGGAAGATCTGACTTTTCAAATAGAAGATGTGATGGTTTCCATAACGCACATTGCCGGAAGACCGGGAAGATACAGCAAACACGCTGTGGATTTTATCAGGAAAAGTAAACCTGCTTTGTTTGTATGCGGACATTCGCATGTTCTTCTGGTTCAATATGACAAGAGTAAAAACCTCTTATGGTTGAATCCCGGAGCTTGCGGAAATAAAGGTTTTCATTCGGTTCAGACAGCACTCAGATTTCAGATCAACGGCTCCAAAGTGGAACAAATGGAAGTCATCGAGTTTGGAAAAAGATCAAGTTTGAACAATGAAGACAAAAATTAAACGTTATTGCCACATATGAAAAACGAACTGAGACTCATATTACTATTTCTTCTTCCACTCGCTTCTTTTGCTCAAACGGGAGGAATTCATGCCTTTCAGAATCTAAACAGCCAATACAATGCCCGGACAATGGGTTTAGGCGGAGACGCCATCACCATTTACGATAACGACCAGAATTTGGGATTGAACAACCCGGCGATCATGAATTATCAAATGCACGGAAGGTTCGGATTCAATCAATCCATCCTGACAAGCGGCGTGAATACCGGTGCTTTAACATATGCCCGAAAAATCCGCAAAACAATGGGAATGGTGCATTTCCGCTACGCTTCCTACGGTAAAATGCAGCGAACGGATATTGACGGAACGAATTTAGGAACCTTTACTCCCGGTGAATTTATTCTCGGCGCAAGTGCCCAGCACAAATTCAATGAACGCATGTCGGTTGGAGCCACCCTGAATATTTTATACTCTCAATTAGATTCGTATACAGCTTTTGGAACCAGCCTGGATATTGCAGGACTTTACCGTGACAGCGCTCATAACCTGAACATCGT
>NZ_JASLCN010000492.1 GCF_030151805.1 Fluviicola sp. | reverse complement strand
TGTAAAAGAAGAGAAAGTGATGCTTTCGAGGAAACAGGCGTTAGCAAGTGATTTTTTCAGTAATCTATGTGTTGTCCTGTCGAGTTTCCGCCATGTGTTTTCGATACACCCCGACTAAAAAGTCGGGATACTCAAACTGACAAGGCGGAAGTATCGAGACAGAGACCCTATTGATTTCCGTTTTAATTCGTAATTCGGCATTCATAATTCGACATTAAATGGTTATTTTCGTTGACCAATAAAAGCACATGGCAAAGATTTTAATCATTGATGATGAGCGGGCTATCCGCAGAGCGTTACGCGAAATTCTGGAATTCGAAGACTTTCAGGTCGATGAAGCGGAAAACGGAGTGGAAGGTTTGGAAAAAGCCAAAAACACCTTGTACGACATCATTTTTTGCGACATCAAAATGCCTCAGATGGACGGAATGGAAGTGCTGGATGCGCTTGTTAACCAGCGGATTGATTCTCCGGTTATTATGATCTCGGGCCATGGAAATATCGAAACGGCTGTAGAAGCAATCAAAAAAGGAGCCTTCGATTTTATTGAAAAACCCCTGGATTTGAATCGTATTTTGGTGACAATCAGAAATGCGAAAGACCGCGTGGTATTGGTGGAAGAAACAAAACAGCTGAAAACGACTGTTCGCAAATTCAAAGGATCATCCATTATCGGGGAAACAGAGGGAATCATCAAGATCAAGGAAATGATTGAGAAGGTAGCACCTTCTGATGCGCGTGTTTTGGTAACGGGTGCAAACGGTTCCGGAAAGGAATTGGTGGCTCGTTCACTGCACGACTTGTCGAATCGGAAGAAAATGCCCTTTGTAGAAGTCAATTGTGCTGCTATTCCAAGTGAATTGATCGAAAGTGAATTATTCGGTCATGAAAAAGGAGCCTTTACTTCGGCGGTGAAAGATAAAAAAGGAAAATTCGAACTGGCTTCCGGTGGAACCTTGTTTTTGGATGAAATAGGGGATATGAGTGCTTCTGCCCAGGCAAAAGTACTGAGAGCTTTGCAGGAAAACGTTATTCAGCGTGTTGGAAGCGAACGCGACATTAAAATTGATGCACGGGTTGTTGCCGCTACTAATAAAGATTTGAGACAAGAAATTGCAGAAGGACGATTCAGAGAAGATTTGTATCACCGTTTGGCAGTTATATTGATTCATGTGCCTTCTTTAAACGAACGCAGAGAAGATATCCCGATGCTGGCAGAACATTTCTTAACGCTTGTGTGCAGTGAGCATGGAGTTCCGAAGAAAGAATTTACGGATGACGCCTTGTTGGAACTACAACAAACGGATTGGACAGGAAATATCCGTGAATTGCGGAATATTGTAGAGCGTTTGGTTATTCTGTGCGGACCGAAGATCTCAGGAGAAGATGTCCGGATGTTTGCAAATCCGAAGAAATAGCAATAAAAAAATGGGAGCCGGAAGCTCCCATTTTTTTATTTATAAAGCAGTAATTAGATTATTGCTTTGACATTTCTTTTGCTCCCATTTTCATCAAAGCATACGTGAATTCACACCCTTTTTGTTTCTTAAGTGCAGTCAAAACTTTTTCGATAACTACATCCTGAGATTCTGTTGTGTAAACTTTGTCGTATTTTTTCTCTAAGTCTTTAGAGCAAGTTTCCATCTCTTTTCCAAGGTCGATCATTGCCTGAGCATCTGCCATCCCTTTTTCCATGTCTTTCATCATCACTTCGGTCATAGCTTGCTGCATGTCTGTCCCATCTTTTTCAGATTTAACAAGAGCTGCTTTCATTTCATCCGAAATCCCAGCTGAAGATTTAGTTACGCAGTCACACATGTCTTTTGCCATTGCATCGTAATCAGCATCGCTGGCCATGTTACATGATGTTACAAGTACTGCGCTCGAAATGGAAAGTAATAGAATTAATTTTTTCATAATCTTTTTTTTTTAAAACTAAGTAAATTAATTAAAACGAAGAATGGAAAATTGAGAATCGAAAGTAAAAAGTTAATAAGCGAAAACGTAAAATTGATAAGCGAGAAAGCGTGTTCCGGAAGTTTATTTAAGTGCCACCCGGTTAAGAGATGTTTTACATAATTCGATCCGGGTTTTCAATTCAAGGAATTTGTCAGTTCAATTCCGCCCCATTCCAGTACATGAAATCCGTTTCGTTTGAGCAGAGGCAGTTTTTGAGTTTTGGGGAATTGAAAATAAGTGTCTTCACCCGCTTTCCAAATCATGTAAACCCGGTTGATATTTTGGGGCTTGGGAGTAATTTCCAGCGAAGCGAATTCGTTGCAGGCTTCATTCACAACAAACTGAACAAAAACGTGCGAATGTTTTGCCAGTTGCGGACCCCAAAATGTAATGAAATCAGCTTTCTCTTTTGTATTGAATCCCATTTCGGATAGTATTTTTTCCAGTGATTCGGTTACGGAAGCTTGTTGCATGACAAAACCGCCTGCTTCCACGTTAAACCTGTTAAAGCGTTGTTCCGATTCCCAGAAGAGATAAGGATAGTTTTGTTGACCAATCGAAATCGAACCATCCGGATGTGCAACACCGTTCCAGCCTTCAGCATAATCCGGATAACTGAATGTGAGTTCCCCCCGTGGTTTGAGATGAACAGATACTTCCAGATCCGATTCGGGATACAAATAAATTACGGGCTTCTTCACAGGTCTTGGTTCTACGAAACGTTTGAAATGCAACGAAATGATGGTGATTTGTCCCGGTTTAATCTCAATACTATCAGTTTCAATTTCCAGGAACATCGGATAGTAAAACTGGAAAACCGCTTTTTGAGGGGCTTTGATGAGGTTACCAGAGTTTTTGGAATCTAGTTTCATTTGCCCGTTGCTTCCGTTTATTCCGAATTTCAATTCCTGTAAAGGTTCGTATTCGTCATTGAATTCACAAAGAACGTTGATCCGGGCGCCTTTTACAGGAGGATTTTTGTCTTTGACATAACGAACGAAATAATCGGGAATGGATTCCGCGAAAAGCGAGGAACTTAACAACAGAAAGATAATCAGGATTCGCATAGCTTAAAGAGTTGGTTTAACTTCAATTCCTCCCCATTCTACCAAATAATTTCCGGATCTGTCAATGGGTTGGAGGGATGTTCTTTTGAGCTGGAGTGTTTGATCAATAGGGTAGTTGCTTTCTCTGAAAATCAGGTAAACCCGGTTCATTTTAAATGCAGGTGAGATTTCCAGGGAAGCAATTTCATCAAGAGATTTGTTTTGCATCCAGAGAATTTCTGCATAGCGCATGTGTTGAATCCGCGGTCCCCAATACGTAATGAAATCTGCTTTTTCTTTCGCGTTGAAACCAATTTTAGTCAAGTGACTTTCCAAATAAGGAATGATTTGTTTTCCTTCAATGAAATCAGCGTCATGCCAATTCAACCGCAGGTTTTCAGACTGAAGATCTGCATCCCAGAACAAGTAGGGAAATGAAGCGCCGTTCAGTTGAATGGTTCCGTTGGAAGAACTGGTTCCTTTCCATTCTCCGTTGTAAGCCGGATAGGTAAATTGAAGAGCTGCACCGGTTTTTATTTTCAGGCCGAAATTTTCTTCTTTTTCGCTGTACAGGTAAATAACCGGTTTTTCAAGCATGATCTGATTGCGCGGATTGCTGGTTGAATTGTTTTGAAATGCAATCCCGACTTCATAATATCTGCCGCCAGCAAAATCTTTGTCGAAATGAATACTTTCAAAATTCGCGTTCAGGTAAAACACGATGTTGTGTTTCCCTTTGGAAATCGTCCTTCCGAAGACGGTGTTGTTTTCGGAAATCGTATATTTCTTCGTCTTTTTATCAATGTTCATCTGAATAATTGCAGGATGCTGATCAAGCAAAAGCTGACCGTTCGGATCAAAAACGCGAACCACGAGTTTCACACTGTCGGGATGGGTGGATTTGGAAACACTGTCTTTGATAATCCAGAGTTGGGGAAATGATTCCCTTTCACCGGAAAATGCAAAAACCGGAATACACAATCCAAAAAGTAATGCGAGTTTGTAAATCATAAGTCAGAAGATTTGATTTCGAAACCTCCCCATTCCAGGATATTGAATCCTGTCCGGATAAAAGGAGTTGGTTCGATCGGGTTTAAATAAGGTTCCAATGAATGGTTCCATTCTGAGAAAGCCATGTAAAAACGATTCACCTGTTCAGGTTGAGGATCGCAAGTCAGTATTGCAAACTGATTACAGGATTCCTGGTGATAAAACTGCACGAAAACAGATTCATAACGCGTCATTTTTGGCCCCCAATAAGTAATGAAATCGGCTTTTTCAGAAAATGAAAAACCCAGGTCAGAAAGGTGTTTTTCGAGAAAGGCGACCACCTCGTTTTTTTGAACGTGATAACCATTGCTGTGTTTTGTTAATTGAAATTGCTGTCGGGAATCCCAGAAAAGATAAGGATATTTTTGCTCTCCGATCTCAATTTCTCCATTCGGATAAAGTGTTCCTTTCCAGTGATTTTCATACTTCGGGTAAGTGAAAGATAAATCTCCTACCGGGTTTAGTTCCAGGTTGAAATCCAGTTTAACCGGACTCTGAAAATAAATCACCGGTTTGTCGACTTCGATGAGCATATATTCGGAATTGAAGGTAACCTGCGCATGGTTTTCTGTTTGACTTCCGATATCAACGCTGTCACTGATCACTTCATTGTATCCGGGGCCCGCCCAGAATTTAAATAGTGTTTTTCCGCTTTTCAATGCAAGCGTGTGTGAAAAGGTGGAATCCAGGAAAAGTGTATCGGTGGTGCCGTTGACTGAATAATAAACGATTGTTTCAAGATCTCTCGGAATATCCCTGAAATTGAACGAATAAAAATGCAGTGTTACTTTGGCTTCTCCGGGGTTTAGCTGCGGATTTTTCACCGTACTGAAAAGGTGAAAATCAGAAACGGATTTACGTTGAACCCCCGCGAAGGAGAGAAATCCGGATCCGAGAAGCAGTAACAGGATAAAACAACTCTTTTTCATAGTTCGGTATTACGACATGATTGATTACAAATCAACTGGAAAAAGGTTCAATTTCGATGCAATAATTTAAAAATGAACGATGAAATCCGAAAAGGCGATAATTTCAGTCAAAATAGATATTAGATAATTAAAGTTCTTATTTTTGGCAGGAACAATTTTAACTTATGGACATAAAGGGATTCTTTCAAAAAAACTGGTCATATTTAGCAATAGTCGCGTTGATGGTTATTGTTACCGCTGTTTTCTTTAAACCGCAACTGGAAGGTTATGGTGTGAAGCAGCACGATACCAAAGAGGCTATCGGAATGTCGAACTCAGTTAAGTTGTATCGGGAAGCTACCGGTGATGAACCTAAATGGTCCGATTCCGGATTTGGTGGAATGCCTGCAGAGCAGATCAGTCTTGAAAAACCAGGAAACTGGTTCTTAGTAATAACAAGAGCATATTTCAAGTTGTTTCCTCAGCCAATAGGTTTGATTCTTCTTCATGTTTTTTCCTTCCTGGTCTTTGCCCGTTTATTGCGACTGAATCCATGGATAGGACTGATCGGAGCAATCATTTACAGTTTTGCCAGTTATGAGTTGATCGTGATCCAGGCAGGGCACGTGATTAAATCGGCAGCAGCGGCATTCTTGCCGGCATTGTTGGGAGCTTTTATCTATACATTCAAAACCAACCGGCTTTGGGGAATTATATTATCGGGTGTTTTCATGACGCTTGAACTGACAATGAACCACGTACAGATTACCTATTATTTCCTTTTTGTATTGTTTTTTGTAGGAGTTTACTTCTTTATCGAAGCACTCAAAGAAAAGAAAATCAAAGAATTTTTCATTGCTACCGGGGGAATCATCGCGGTTTATTTACTTGCTTTCATAATCAATAGCGAAAATATCGTATTAACGAATGACTATTCAAAATACAGTATTCGCGGGGCAAATGATGTAACGATTAATCCGGATGGAACAACTTCAAAAAATCAATCCAATGGTTTGGATAGAGATTACATTACGCAATGGTCTTACGGAATAGGAGAAACCTTTACTTTAATTTCACCTTATGTGAAAGGTGGAGCTTCCGAACCACTTGGAAATTCTCCTTTTGCGGAGGCGATTCAAAACAGCGATATGCCCCAGGATAAAATCAATGGCGTATTGAACGGATATTCGTATTGGGGAACTCAGCCGATTACATCCGGGCCTGTTTACATCGGTGTCATTGCATTCTTGCTGGCATTTTTAGGATTATTCTTTATGAAGGATAAAATCAAATGGGCGCTTTTTGCAGTAACTGTTCTGGCAATTATGCTTTCATGGGGGAAAAACTTCATGGGATTGACAAACTTTTTCATTGATCACATTCCTGCATACAATAAGTTCCGGGCAGTAACGATGATTTTAGTCATTGTGGAATTAACCATTCCTGTGATGGTTGTATTGTTCCTCAATGAATTGATTAAACAACGCGAAGAAATCCTGGCTCAGAAGAAAAAATTCCTGATTGTATTGGGAAGCTTCTTTGTCTTTTTGATTATTGTGAAAGTTGTCGGGTTGGATGATGGATATTCGAATTCAATGGAATCGAAACAATATGCAGGGTTGAATGATATGTATATGAAACAGGTCATGCAGATGGATCCGCAGGTTGCAATGGCAAATTACCAGCTGGATATATCGAATCCGCAGCAGGTGCAGCAATTTGTGACTGCGCAGGTTGATTCCCAGATGGAAGCTTACAATGCTGTGAAAGGAGCCCGAAAAGAGATCTACAATTCCAGTATGAACCGTTCGATTCTGTTTGTTGTTTTAGCTGGCGGTTTGTTCCTGGTTTTCTTATATGAAGCGGACGACGACGGCCACGA
>NZ_JASLCN010000199.1 GCF_030151805.1 Fluviicola sp. | reverse complement strand
GCTTTGAGCACCAGTTTGTAACTTGAAAACTCATAGATAGTGATCCAGCGATCATCTTTGCTTAGATAAAACAAATTAGAAATAATTGATTTGGATTGTGCAACCGCATTTCTTCCGTAGTATGACGGACTTCACATCTGGGCAAAAGTTCTGCAACTGATACGATCCACCGATAAACGCACATGAAAACTATCCGGATTTTCTACCTTGAGCCATTTCCCCCAGGAATCACCAAATAAAGACTGGTATTTTCTGTACTGCAAGGTTTCTGTATTGAATTCCAGACCGGATTCTATCGATCCAAGTAAAACACAAGCCGTCGCCAGAAGAATGCCCAAAGGCCATAATAAAACAAAGCTTATAAGGCTTCCGATTGCGCAAAAGATGATTGGAATCAAATAGTTGAAGGTTTTTCCTTCACTGATTTTGAAGTAAGGGTTCTGATCGTTCATTTAGGTAATTAATTTTTGAGGAGGGAAAATTACAGCGAAGTTTCGGATCAATTAAATAATTAAACTTTTTTGGGAGTTTGATTTTGAATCTCTGTTATGTCCGGAAGTTTAGTGAGTAATTTTAGAATCCTCTGTGCCTCTTGGCGTTTGTATTTTCAAAAATCATTCAAACGCTCAAAATCGGATACATAAGCAAACAAAAAAGGCTCCCCAAAATTCGGAGAGCCTTTATCTAAATCAAAAACGTTGTTAAACAGTCACTTTTGGTGCTGCTGCTAAAATATCTGAAGATGTTTCTGCTGCAAACTGCTCAAAATTCTTAACGAATTGATCTGCCAAATGGTTGGCAGTTTTATCGTATGCTGTTTTATCTGCCCATGTTTCACGTGGATTTAAAATCTCACCCGGAACTTCCGGACAAGAAGTAGGGAATGATAATTCGAATACCGGCAATGTTTCAAAGCTAACGTTATCCAATTGACCAGTCAAAGCTGCAGTAATCATTGCACGCGTATAAGACAATTTCATGCGGCTTCCTACTCCGTAAGAACCTCCTGACCATCCGGTGTTGATCAACCAAACTTTAATGTCCGTTCCTTCCAGTTTCTCACCCAATAATTTTGCATATTTTGCAGGGTGTAACGGTAAGAATGCTTTTCCGAAACAAGCGGAGAAAGTGGTTGTAGGTTCTGTAATACCAACCTCTGTTCCGGCAACTTTTGCAGTATATCCGGACATGAAGTGATACATTGCCTGCTCTTTCGTTAAACGTGAGATCGGAGGCAATACCCCGAATGCATCAGCAGTTAAGAAGAAAATATTTTTTGGACCTGCTCCGATAGATGGAACCATGATGTTATCAATGTAATCAATCGGGTAGGAAACACGTGTGTTTTCTGTGATTGAACCATCCGCATAATCCGGAGTAGAAGTTCCTTCATAGAATCCGATGTTTTCCAAAATCGCCCCGAACTTAATTGCGTCGTAAATTTGCGGTTCTTTTTCTTTCGACAAGTCGATTGTTTTTGCGTAGCAACCACCTTCGAAGTTGAAAACCGTATTGTCAGACCAACCGTGTTCATCGTCACCGATCAAACGACGGTTCGGATCGGAAGACAAGGTTGTTTTTCCTGTTCCGGACAATCCGAAGAAAATAGCGGTATCTCCGTTTGCACCGACGTTAGCAGAACAGTGCATGGAAAGTACATTTTTCTCATGTGGTAACACGTAATTCAAAACAGAGAAAATTCCTTTTTTAATTTCGCCTGTATATCCTGTTCCACCGATAATAATCATTTTACGGGTGAAGTTCAGAATTGCAAAGTTGGATTGGCGCGTTCCGTCGATTGCAGGATCAGCTTTGAAACCAGGAGCACAAACGATGTTCCATTCAGCATCAAAGTTTTCGATCTCAGCATCCGTAGGACGCAAGAACATGTTGTAAGCAAACATGTTTGACCACGGGAATTCAGTTGTAACACGGATGTTCATTCTGAATTTGTCGTCTGCACATGCGTAAGCATCACGAACATACATGTCTTTTCCAATCAAATAAGACTTCATGCGGTTGTATAACGCATCAAATTGCTCTGTGGAAACGGGAATGTTTACATCTCCCCACCAAACACTGTTTTCAGTATTTGCGTCGCGAACAACAAAGCGATCTTTTGGAGATCTACCAGTAAAATCACCGGTTTCAATTGCAATCGCTCCAGTGTCTGTTAAAACACCCTGACCGCCGATGATCGTATCTTCTACAAGTTCAGCTGGTGTTAAATTCCAGAATACGTTACCGAGATTTTCTAATCCGATAGTTGATTTTAAATCGGCATTTTTTCCTCGTTTACCAAATTCGTCCATAAAATGTCTTTTTGTATTGCCTTGAGGCTAACTTATTTTGGTGCAAAAGTACACGGATTCGTCAAAAAATCAGCCTTTTTGCCCTAGAAATATTAACAGAATAAGAAGAAATTGTTTACATGAGTCAGTGTAACACACTGTTTAATAGCTTTTTGATACTTAAACTGAGTTGATAACTTCTTGCTGTTTAGGGAGCCAGATTCCAGTCGCGGGCAATTTCATAGGTGCTGAAAAAATCTCCATCTTTAGCATGTTTGGTGACTTCTCCACCTTGTTTTGGTCCTGGTCCCGGATCAATCATCAAGTAATGTCCCCAATTGTCTGCAGTATAAAAGATAATGACAGAACGTCCCGATGCATCTTTGTAATCCTTGCGGGTAATGGTGGGTGAGGATGGATTTACATTCACTTTTCGCTCACTTTCCGAAGCGATTGTAAATGCGGTTTTCCATTGTTTCACCAACACTTCCCCGTTTCCGTAATTCACCACTTTGTCGTCCGTTCCATGAACAACGATCAGTTGCGGGAATTCACCGGAATACAATGAATCCTGAGAGTACAGGCGCTGACGAAGCACTTCATCGGAAAAAACAGTCGGCTGGCGCATTTCTGCAAACGATTTCATCGGAGAATCAACTTGTTTGTAAGCTGTTCCGGCTAAAATAGCTCCTGATTTTAGTTTGTCCGGGTAACAAGCCATGAAATTCACACTCATTGCTGCACCCGCGCTTACTCCGTAAATATAGATTCTCGAAACATCAATCGGATAATGAGAAACGGCGTATTGCATCATTTCGTTGATACTCGCCATTTCCCCCTTGTCTTTTTCCTGGTCGTCTTTCAAAAACCAGTTGAAGCACCGGAACATGTTGTTGTTTGTTTTCTGTTCGGGATAAAGCACAAAAAATCCCAGGGAATCCGCCAACTGATTCCAGCCTGAACCCAATGCAATTTCATCTGCTGTTTGGTTACAACCGTGAAGAACAAGCACCAAAGGCTTTTTTCCTTCCTTTTTCCCGAACGGTTCGTGGATGTAAGCGTTCAGATTTCCCGGGTTCGCTTTCAGTTGAGCCGAAATGTCCGTTAGCTGGGAAAACCCGATGAATGGCAGAAAAAACAAGAATACAATAGGATGTTTTACTTTCAAATGACCTGGTATTTTTTCATGATGAATGTAGCACTTTTATTCTGACAAATGCCGTCTCTCAACGTATAATCAAAAAACAAATCGTTGTCTCTGATCTCAACTTCGAAACATTTGTTCTTTAAATACGACGGATGTGCTTTCGTGGTTTCGCAAACCTCCAGATCATGTGTGGCAATCATCCCGATTGCATTCAAACGAACCATTTGTTCCACAATTCCGATCGTGCCGTTTCGCTTGTCGTCAGAGTTTGTTCCCCGCAGAATTTCATCCAGGAGCACAAAAGCCTTTTCCGTGTTCAAATGGTCAATGATCAGCTTCAATCGTTTCACCTCCGAAAAGAAATACGAAGTGCTTTCTGAAAGTGAATCGCTCAAACGCATGGAAACAAGTAGCGGAATCGGGTAGAATTGTGCACTTTTTGCCGGAACAACCGAGCCTGCATTGGCAAGAATGACTCCGATTCCCAACGTTCGCAGGAACGTACTTTTCCCCGACATGTTCGATCCGGTAAGAATCACAAAACGCTCGTTGTCGAATGAAATGGAATTGTTGACACGCGATTTTTTAGCAATCAACGGATGCCCCAGTTCTTC
Source organism: Fluviicola sp. (assembly GCF_030151805.1). Taxonomy (GTDB): domain Bacteria; phylum Bacteroidota; class Bacteroidia; order Flavobacteriales_D; family Crocinitomicaceae; genus Fluviicola. The sequence continues at coordinate 6,542 of NZ_JASLCN010000199.1, read as the reverse complement.
GAAAGCAATCTGATTTTCCGTTAAAACAGGGAAGCTATATTCCGGATTATTTACATGAAAATTACTGAAGGAAAGAATGCTTTCCACTTTGGCAATTTGTTCGATCCACTGACTGATGGATTCGCGGTGTTGTTTTTTCCAGCGTACCAATTGACGGAAGATATGCACATGAAACTGAATGGTTCCGTTCAGGAGGAAAACTGCAAATCCGTTGTTGATACTGTCGAGATTTTCGTAAATCCGGGATGATTCTTTCAATAAAGAACTTGCCGCCTGGTTTTTGGAATGCACTTTTTGATGAATTTCCTGCAAAAGCTTTGATTTCCAGACTCTGTTTTCAATCAGGTGCAGCATTTCACTGTATGCAAGCAAAGCTGCTCCGATGCGTTCTGTTTTCCCGATTTCCTTCCGGATATTGGATTGAACCAGGCCGAAAAGAAGCATATTAACCGAAAACAAGGCAACTCCCCAATTGAACCAGTAAACATTTTCCGTCTGCCAGAACAAAATCATGGTGGTCAACCCGGCTGCAGGCATTAAAAAAGAAAGGATTACCGAAAAAACAGAAATGGATTGCCTGGAATCCTGCCAGTGTTCGATGTATTTCCGGATTTCGGGCGTGTCTTCGCCTAGTTTGGCATAAACCTGGAATGCCTGTCTCCATTCAAGATCTTCCGCAATTTCCTGGACAGCTTCCTGGGTTTCCGCAAGTGCTTCGCTTGTTTTTGTGTGCAGCAAAGCTTCTGCCAGTTTTTCCCGTCCGATAACGGTTGAAGTTCTGTTCAGATGTTCGTATAGCGAATGCGAACCAAACAAATCAATATCAAAAGAATAGGGATGGGCGGTATCCGTAAATTCGTGTCCGTTCGGATAATACGGAACTGTTTCTTTTACAAATTTATCCTCGGATTCATTCAGCCACAAATACGTACTTGCAATTTGGAGCTTCCGTTTCACTTTGAAGTGATAGAAAACCAGGAAAACGAATCCTGCCGAAAACAAAATTCCGAAAATCAGGGAGAGTGCTTCAAGCTGACTTTTCGATTGATAGAAGCAAAAAACAGCCAGGATAAGTGTAAATAACCTCGACCAACCAATGAACTTTAAGCATTTATTGATTTGATTGACAGTATGTTTGTAATGAAGCGATTTGGCAGCGTAGTCAGGGATCATATCGTTGCGAGTTTCTTCAATTCGGTGATTGCCTGTTGAATATTTTTCCAGATATCGCTGATTGAAGCGTCCATCATATAACACGGAGCTGTTACAATTTTATTTTCCATATCGACATGAATCTCGTGAACGGTTTTATAGGTGGTTTTCGCTCCTGTTTTTTCAAGTCCCTGGGAAAAAGCTTCAATATCATAAGGTGAAGCTTCAGATGTAGAACCGATTGTTAAAGAAGGATGAATCGAAGAATCTTCCAATGCTTTGGCCAAAACTACCGGACTCACGCAAAGAGCCGCAATGGGTTTTCCAATGTTGATCAGATTGACCAAAAGCAATTTCACTTCCGGTAAAATGGTTCCCTCCGGACCTTCAAAAGCCCACTTGGTAAAGTTTTTTGCACTTCCGAATCCGCCGGGAATAATTAATGCGTCAATGTCGGAAGGTTGCACGTCCTGAATCTGGATAATGTTTCCGCGTGCAATGCGTGCGGCTTCCACAAACATGTTCCGGGATTCGTTCATCACTTCTCCGGTTGCGTGATTGATGACATGAAACTGATCAGCGTTCACACTGATACAGGTATACGAATCACCCAATTCCGAAACGGCAAGCATGCTCAACACGGCTTCCTGAATTTCAGCTCCGTCGTAGACGCCGGAACCAGAAAGTAAAATCCCAAAATTCATTCTATTGTTTTTTATTATAATATACGTAAAAAATAATGAACCACCCTTCCAGGGTTATAAACCCTGGAACAGTTTTTATCTTTTCAAAAATACAATTCTATTCTGTTTCAAAGCAAGATTGTTAGATGACTCTTATGCTGAAAAACATGGAAAAGGAACGAATGGAGCGAAGAAAAGCATCTTCATTTTACTTCCTGGCATTCAATGCAAAAAATCTGTTTCGTATCTTTGTCTTATGAACAAACCGATCATTTTCTACGACGGAGATTGTGGTTTTTGCAATAAAACGGTTCAATTTGTTCTGAACAAGGAGAAGAACCGTGAAATTCATTTCTGTGCCCTCCAAAGTGAATTTGCAAAAGCATTTTTTCTAGAGTTGGGAATCCCGGAGATTGATCTGTCGACATTTTACTTCTGGGACACGAAACACTTGAATAAACGCTCCACAGCTGCATTGAAAGTATTGAACTACTTGCGTTTTCCTTATCAGATGGGAAAAATAGGCTGGATCGTTCCGCGTTTTATCCGAGACGGAATCTATTCATTTATTGCGAAAAGAAGAATGCGCTTAGTTGGTCAATTTTGTGCGCTTCCGACAAAAGAACAGGCACTTCGATTTTTATCTCAACCTACGGTTTAACGTTCGTTTTCAGCAAGTCCGTATTAAAACAAACCGGATGTTAAAATAACAATCATTTTTTGTGCAAATTCTGTTAATATCATTTGATGAACATACCTTGTAAAGGGAATACTTTAGCTATTTTTGTCGTATGAGAATATCTGCTTCGATTTATTCGGATAAGAAACGCGACCTGTCGGAAACGATTGAGGATTTGGCGGCTCACCATGTAGATTTACTGCATGTGGACTGTAATGATGATCCTTCGGTTTTCGAAGATATCAGTAAGATCAGAACCTGGTGTACTATCCCGATTGATCTGCACATTATAACGAAACATCCGTCGAACTATTTTGATTTGTTGCGCGAAGTTCCGGTAGAATATGTGACTTTTCAGATGGAAGACCTGGAAGAAGAATTGGTAATTCCGGCAGATATTACCGGAAAAAAAGGCTTGGCGATCATTACTCCGACTTCAATCGAAGCGTTTGACAAATACCAGAATTTTGATTTCATTCTGATCATGGCAACTATTCCCGGACAAAGCGGAGGCGTTTTTGATTCGGTGAATTTTAAAAAAATCCGTGATTTTCAGAAAAAGTATCCGGGTAAATCAGTGCATGTAGACGGAGGTGTAAACGGAGAGGTTTCCTTTATTCTGAGAAACATGGGGGTTCATACTTCTGTTTCCGGGTCTTACTTGTTTAATGCGCCAAGTATCGGACATGCTTTGATGGATCTGACCAAACGAAACCTGGATTCACAATTCCTGGTAAAGGATTTCATGATTCCTTTAAGCGAAGCACCTGCAATCGGGGAAGAAGCATCCGTACTGGAAGTCTTGAATGAAATTGAAATCGGAAAGTTGGGGTTCACTTTAGTTGTGAATCAGCAATCCGATTTAAAAGGGTTGATCTCAAACGCAGATATTCGTAAAAGTCTGATCCGCACAAAAGGAAATCTGAGTCAGGAATTCATTTCCGAAATCATGAACACAACTCCTTTGGTGATACAGGAAACAGCAACCGTAAACGACTTACTACAACAGATTAAAAAATATGCATTCCCGATTCTTTATTTGCCGGTGGTAGACCAGAATAATAAGGCAAAAGGGATTTTAACATTCGTAAACCTGATTAAAGGGGAAATATGATCATTCATTTAAAACAATCGGTAAGTGCGGCTGAAGCAGCCAAATTAGCTAAAGAAAACAAAGCATTTCATTTGGTTTCTCAAGGAGTCAATGTATTGGTTACAGGTTCCGGTGTGAAGGAAGTTCCTGCAGTACTGGAAGGAGTTACTGACGCTCATTGGGTATTCCCGAATGACATGCAGCTGGCATCCAGAAATTACCGTCCGGAAACACGGGAAGTGAAAATCGGTAATATAACAGTTGGTGGAAAAACGGGAAACACGATTGTGATTTCAGGACCTTGTTCCGTTGAATCGGAAGAGCAGATCAGAGAATCTTCCGAATTATTGAAGTCTTTGGGATTAACTGCTTTAAGAGGAGGATGCTACAAACCAAGAACAAGCCCTTACAGTTTCCAGGGCTTAGGTTTGGAAGGATTGAAGTTGCTTGCTAAAATGCGTGAAGAATATGGGTTTTCCGTCGTAACGGAAGCGCGTGACGCAACGCATATTGATGAAATTATCGAACATGCAGATGTTATCCAGGTTGGTGCAAAAGCGATGTACGATCAGGGAATTTTGCGTGCTTGCGCCAAAACACAGAAAACGGTTTTGATCAAGCGTGGTTTCGGAACAACCCTGCAGGAATTTGTTCAGGCGGCAGAATTTGTGCTTTCCGGAGGAAATGAAAACGTGGTGCTGTGCGAGCGCGGAATCAGAACGTTTGAAACCGGAACGCGATTCACTCTGGATTTGTGCGGAGTTGAGTGGTTGAAACACTATACCAATCTTCCGGTAATCCTGGATCCGAGTCATGCAATGGGGTATGCTTACGGAGTTGCTGGTTTGTCAAGAGCTTGTACGGCTTTGGGTGTCGACGGTTTATTGATCGAAGTGCATCCGAATCCAAAAGTGGCAAAATCAGACGCTTCCCAGCAGTTGAATCACGAAGAATTCAAGCAATTGTTACAAACATTGAATCCGATTGCTTCCAGCGTTGGATATAAATTGGTATAATCTTGTTTTTAGAGCAAAATATAAAAGGTCTTTGCGCAAAATTCGGCGTTGATTTTTATCAGATGCTGCAGGATTTTGACGTGGACGGAGTAACGGAATTATCCATTCTGGACCTGGAAGCTATTGCAGAAGAATACGAAGTGGATTTTTATTCCCTGCTGTTTAAGCCGCTCTTTGTTTTCGATCATTTGAAAAGCAAAATAGAGAAAATCAAATTCCTGGTTTTGGACGTGGATGGCGTGATGACGGACGGCGGAATGTATTACACCGAATCCGGAGATCAGATCAAAAAGTACAACACGAAAGATGGAATGGGGATCATGAAAGCTCAGGAAAAGGGGCTGATCTGCGGAATTATTTCTTCTGCATTCACGGACAAAATGGTTCGGAATCGTGCGGAAGTATTAAAAATTGATCATGTGTACGTGGGGAGAGAGCAAAAAATCACCGTTTTGAAACAATGGTGTGAAGCACTTTCTATTTCATTGGATCAGGTAGCCATTATCGGCGATGACATCAATGACTTGTCCATTATGCGTGAAGTTGGCTTGAGAGCCTGCCCGAAAGACGCAGTTCAGGAAGTCAAGAAAGAGGTAGATATTGTATTAACAAAAAATGGGGGAACCGGAGTAGTGAGAGAATTTATTGATAACTTTCTCCTTTCTGAACCCATCAAAGAATATTAAACAACAACATGAATCAAGTGAAATTAGGCATCATCAGGGAAGGTAAAGTGCCGCCTGATAAGCGAGTTCCACTCACCCCAAAACAATGTAAGTTGGTTGAGATGAAGTTTCCACAAGTGAAAGTCGTTGTACAAGCGAGCGAAGTTCGTGCGTTCAAAGACGAAGAATATGTGGCTGAAGGGATTGAAGTGGTGAAAGATTTGTCAGATTGTGACATCATTATGGGAGTGAAAGAAGTGAATGTTTCCGATTTGATTCCCGGAAAAAAATTCCTGTTCTTTTCACATACCATCAAAAAACAACCTTATAACAGGGATTTACTTCGCGCAATATTGGAACAAAAAATCCAGTTGATCGATTACGAGGTGTTGAAATCGAAAGAGAACAAACGCATCATCGGTTTTGGTCGCTATGCAGGAATTGTAGGAGCGTACAACGGTTTGCTGGCGTACGGGGAAAGAAATAACCTGTACAGCTTGAAACCCGCAAATCAGTGTTCCGGAAGAAAAGAAATGGAGGCAGAATTGCACAAAGTAGTTCTTCCCGCAAATACAAAATTGGTTCTGACAGGTTTCGGAAGAGTCGGATATGGTGCTCGTGAGATCATGGATTTGCTTCCGTTTACAGAAGTAAGTCCGGAAGAATTCCTGACAGAAAACTTCGATACACCGGTTTTCACACATTTGGAAATCGAAGATTACTACAGACGTAAAGACGGAAAACCATTCAGCAAACAGGAATTTTATTCCACTCCCGAAATCTACGAATCCAGTTTCGGAAGATATTCCCGGGTAGCAGATTTGTACATTGCCTGTCATTTCTGGAGCAATAAATCACCGTTTATTTTAACGGCAGACGATTTGAAATCCGAAAAGAATAAAATCAAGGTTGTTGCAGATGTTTCGTGCGATATTCAAGGGCCGATTGCCTCTACGATGCGCGCATCAAAGATCGCAGATCCGTTGTATGGTTACGATCCGCAAACAGGTTTGGAATGCGATTGGAAACAAGACGGATCAATTACCGTCATGGCAGTTGATAACCTTCCGTGTGAATTACCGAAAGATGCATCCGAAGATTTCGGAAACGAATTGATTAAATCCGTATTCCCGCATTTGTTCGGAGACGATCCGGATAATATTATCGGACGCGGATCCGAAACAGATCTGAACGGTAATCTGACCTCGTACTTCGCTTATTTGAGCGATTATGTGAACCAGGTTACAGCTTAAT
>NZ_JASLCN010000452.1 GCF_030151805.1 Fluviicola sp. | reverse complement strand
TGTATTTTGTGAGCGGTTTTGCCCATTTTGTTCCGGAGAAAACAGGACTTGAAGCAAAGGTTTCTTTTGTTGCCTTCAGTTCGATTTTGTCATTGAGATCCATCGGGATGACAAGTGAATTCTTTCCATTATCACCAAGAGTAAGCGAGTAGATTCCCATTCCCGGAATGTTTCCGTCTAATGAAAAGTTTCCGTCGGCATCCGTTACGGTTTGCGCTACTTCAATCACTCCTTGCTGGGATTGAGCTTCTATCTTGAATTTTTGATTGGCTGCCCCTTTTATGGTTCCTTCAATGTGAAAGTTGTTCACCAATCCGGTTTCTTCATTCACGGAGTTGTCTCCGCACGAAGAAAGAACAAATGATCCTAAAAGGAAGGCGATGAAAAAATTGAAACGAGTCATTAAACAGTTTGTATTAATTCGCGCAATAACGCATTGGTTGTTTTTGGATCTGCTTTACCACCGGATGCTTTCATGATTTGTCCCATGAAGAATCCTGTAAGCTGATTTTCTCCTGCTTTAAAACGGGAAACCTCGTCCGGGTGTTGCTTGAAAACGCTCAAAATAACTTCTTTTAACGAATCAGCGTTGGATTCCTGGATGATATTCAACGAAACAGCTAATTCTTTCACATTTGAAGCCGGAGTTTCGATTAAAGCCGGAAACAGCTTTTGTGCCGCTGCCGAATTTGAAACACTTCCCGATTCAATCAGGTTAATGATTGCTGCAATTTGCGGTGCTGAAATCGGTAATTCTTCGATTTCCAAACCATTCTGATTCAAATACGATTTCACTTCCCCCATGGTCCAGTTGGCCGCAGCTTTGTAATTTTTCGTATTGGCAATCACTTCTTCAAAGAACAAAGCAATGGACTTCGAATCTGTCAGAATTCCGGCATCATAGTCCGAAAGTTTCAAATCCTGAGTATATTTTGCATACAATTCTCTCGGAAGTGCCGGCATTTTGGATTTCACCTGGTTTACATAGGTTGCATCCACAACAATTGGTTGTAAATCCGGTTCCGGAAAATAACGGTAATCGTTTGCTGCTTCTTTGCTTCGCATGGAAATCGTGATTCCTTTCAAAGCGTCGAAACTGCGGGTTTCCTGTGAAATGCGCTCTCCGTTTTCCACGGCAATGATCTGGCGTTCGATTTCAAATTCAATCGCACGTTGTACGTTCCGGATCGAGTTCATGTTTTTCACTTCGACCTTTGTTCCGAATTCAGAAGCACCTTTCAAACGAACGGAGATATTGGCATCACAACGAAGTGAACCTTCTTCCATGTTTCCGTCACAAATATCCAGGTAGCGAACCAAACGGCGCACTTCCGTCAGGTAATTGTAGGCTTCCTGGCTGGAACGGATTTCCGGCTCAGATACGATTTCCAAAAGCGGTGTTCCGGCACGGTTCAAATCGACCAGGGTGTCGTATAAATCCACATCGTGAATTGACTTTCCGGCATCTTCCTCCATGTGAATCCGCGTCAATCCGATTGTCTTTTCAGTTCCGTTTTCCGTTTTAATGATAATAGCACCTCCGGTACAAATCGGTGTTGTATCCTGCGTAATCTGGTATCCTTTCGGAAGATCGGGATAGAAATAATTCTTACGTGCAAAATGCTGGTGCTCCGCAATCGTACAACCGCAAGCCAAACCAAGTTTCACTGCGAATTCGATTGTTTTTTTGTTCATCACCGGCAAGGTTCCGGGATGCCCCAAAGTAACCACACTGACGTTGGTATTCGGATGTGCACCATACTCGTTGATATCGGAAGAATAGGCTTTTGTTTTCGTCAACAACTGAGCGTGAACTTCTAACCCGATTACTACTTCGTATTTATCTCTTATTTCTGTACTCATTCTTTTCAGATTTTCAGATTTTCAGATTTTCAGATTTTCAGACTTGAAAAAATTATTTCCGGGTCTAAAATACCGTCACATCAAATCTAAAGTCAATTTTTAATTTTATTCTTGTATGGACCTGATAAAACCTCCGATCATTGGTTGTAAATTAATTCGTTTCAATCTGATTTCTTCAGTAGAAATTTCGAATCATTCTTCAACAAGAACCAATTGTGTTTCTAATTCATAGGATGAAGATACTGCAATTCTAAGAAAATGAATAAACTCTTTCTCCGATGATCGACCAGTTCCCTCTGCAATATTTGACGGTATAGAGACGGCTGCCCGGTTCATCTGAGACTTTAGGTCATATTTTTCTGAATCAGGGAGATTTGAACTTAAGATATAAACCGGTTTAACAGTCGAAATAGCCTCTTTCCAAATCTTTAATTCTCTGAAATTATGTCCTCTTTTCATCTATTCAAGAGTCTGAATATCCTATTAAATCTTGGAAATCAATTCACGCATAATCAATGTCATCTTAGGTTCTTGTCTGCTAGCCACATCGATGACATCCTGTAAACTTACTTTCTGAATTTTTCCGGGAACTCCTAAATCCGTAATGATGGAGATCGCGAAACAAGGAATTTCCATGTGACGCGCAACGATTACTTCCGGAATCGTAGACATTCCAACTGCATCGGCTCCGATTGCACGAACGTATCCGTATTCTGCCGGAGTTTCCAATGTTGGTCCTGTCAAAGCAGCGTATGTCCCAACAGAAACTTTGATATTGTTTTCGGCAGCGATGTTTTTCGCCAAATCAACCATTGTGTGGTCGTAAGGTTCGCTCATATCCGGGAAACGAGGTCCCAACTCATCAATATTTTTACCGATCAGCGGGTGTGCAGGGAACAAGTTGATGTGATCGTTCAAAATCATGATTTCACCTACTTCGAAATCCGGGTTCACACCTCCTGAAGCATTACTTACGAAAAGGCGTTCGATTCCCAATAATTTCATTACGCGAACCGGGAATGTTACTTGCTGCATGTTGTACCCTTCATAGAAATGAAAACGACCTTGCATGGCAACTACTTTTTTTCCACCCAAATTTCCGAAAATCAATTTTCCGGAATGGCTTTCTACGGTTGAAACGGGGAAATGAGGAATCTGTTCGTAAGGGATTTCATCGATCACTTCGATTTCCTTTACCAATCCACCCAATCCGGTTCCTAAAATAATTCCGATGCCCGGTTTAACCTGCGTTTTGCTGCTGATGTAATCAGCTGCTTCTTTCATTTGCTCTAACAACATAATTTTTAAGTAAGTCTTTAAAATCGTTTTCTCTATCTATTTTCAGTGAGATACTTTGTACAAAAAAAGGAATTTTCGATTGGATAATCTCTTCTTTCCATTCTGCAAAACGTACCGCATCTTTTTCAGTTGTAATGACCACACAACGTTGGTTTGCAAAAGTAGCAACTTTTTGCTGAATTTGCTGAATATCTGTCGAGGTAAAAGCATGATGATCCGGAAACTGAATGGACTCAACGGAATGGTTTTCAGTTAAAAAACGAACCAGCGGTTCGGGCTGTGCAATTCCGGTTACCAGAATTACTTTATCAACAGGTTCCCAAACGGCTCCGAATAATCCTTTTAACTCTCCGTAAATGATCTCACTGAAGAAGGTGTTTTCCCGCGAAACAGGGATTTTTTTGAAAAAGCGTTCTTTTTGTTCCGGACTCAGATTTTTCGGGCATTTGGTAACAACGACCACATCTGCGCGTTTCATCCCTGCTCTTGATTCGCGCAGGTTTCCTGCCGGAAAAACAAAATCGTTGAAAACCGGTCGGTCATAAGTCATCAACAACAGATTGAATCCGGCTTTTACAGCGCGGTGCTGGTAAGCGTCATCCAATAGAATCAGCGAATTTGGTTTGTTTGCACGAATCCAGTCAATGCCCAGTTGCCTTTTTTCAGAAACGACAACCGGAATGTTGTTTTGAAACGTAGTCCAGTACATCATCGGTTCATCCCCGATTTCTGTGGCGGTGCTTTCAGGAGTTGCAATATGAAGTCCCCGGGTTTTCCGGCCATATCCGCGCGATAGAATCACCGGATGATCGTTTTGGAATAATTCGGCTAAATAGGCAGTCATCGGAGATTTTCCAGTGCCGCCCACTGTGATGTTTCCAATGCAGACGGATGCTCCCGGAATGACGTGCGATTTGAAAATATGCCAGTCAAACAGTCTGTTCCGGATACCAACAATCAGCAGGTAAATCCAGGATAAGGGAAGCAAGAACAGACGCCATGAAAACATGGAGATAAAGATAATAGAAATCCTTCACCGGCCCGGTGAAAAATAGCAAGGAAGGGAACTGTTTGTTTTATAGAGCTCCCTTGATTGATCATTGGTAAGTAATGGATGTGTTACATCCATTTGGAAACAAAGCGATTAAATTCTTCGTGGAGTTCGCTGAATACTTTTTCAAAAGTTTGAATCGCTTCTTTTTCGCTTTGATGATCAGGAACTTTCCGGTGATCGGCAGCGACGGGATTTTGGTTTATTTCTTCCTGCAGCCGATCTTCTGAAATTGTTACTTTGTGCTGTATTTCATCGACTGTATTCCGGTGAATGATTAAACGATCCTGAAACTGTTCGACAAGAGCCAATACATCCTTGTGATTGTTTTTTGCTGCTATTTCTTCCAGGCGTTTCTGAAGTATTTTGATTTCGTCTTTGTAGAAATCTAATTTGCTTGACCAATCAACGTTTTCTTCATGTTGTTTGTAGATAAATTCATTCTGACTCATGGTTTTTAATTTTTAGTGATGTAATGTTTTTATTTGAGTTAAAGATAGGGAAGTGTGAATTGCCAAAATATGATTTGTATCACTGGAATTTATGATTTTCATGAAGGAAAAACAAATTTTCTTTTTTGAATTTGAGGACGTTGTAATGGAAGGTGCGCCGGAATGCTTTAGGGGAGATTTAATTACGAATTACGAATTACGAATGCCGAATTAGAAGAATTTCGATGATTAAGAAGGGAAGTTGAATTCCGAATGATTGGATTATCCCGGTAGGAATAAGATTGGGAATTCGTAATTTTATGCTGTGTCTCTCATTTCTAT
>NZ_JASLCN010000446.1 GCF_030151805.1 Fluviicola sp. | reverse complement strand
TGATTGCGGATTGTTGTACGACAAGGACTGTTTCAAGCTCCTTTCGATGGAAAACCTAAACGTTTCGATTGATTCTATTCCGGACTTCAAAACACGCGACATCTTGTATGTGAAAGGGCAATTGCAAGGAGGAAAGATCATTCACTTGTTTGTCAATCACTGGCCGTCAAGAAGAGGCGGTGAAGATGAATCCGAAATCAGAAGAATTCAGGCTGCAAAAGTTGCGCGTGCAAAAGTGGATGAAATCCTGAAAGCTGACCCGAAGGCAAACATCGTTTTGATGGGAGATTTCAATGATCATCCGGATAATAAATCCATTCACGATGTGTTGAAAGCAAAAGAAGTAACGGATAAAACCGCTGATTTGCTGGATTTATTTGCAGATGATCATAAAGCCGGAAAAGGAACCCATAACTTCAAAGGACAATGGGAGTTTTGGATCATTTTATTATTTCAACAGCGATTTACAAAGGAACGAACGGAATTCAACTGGAGCCGAACGACGGAATCATTGTGTATGAAGAAAAATTGCTTTTCACACAGAAAGACGGAAGTAAAAAACCTTCAACAACATATGGAGGAAGTAACTATTACGGCGGATATTCCGATCACCTTCCGATTCGGATTATTTTGAAATAACGAAGTTTGTTCGGATAATTTGTATTTTCGGAGGAAGATCTAAGACCAAATGAAGACAATTTCTTTTACTACCTCGCAGTTTGTTACCATTGATTATGAACTGGCAAGTCCTGTTTATAGAGCAGTTGCGGCGTTTTTGGATCTGGTTTTCCTTTGCATCTATTTTCTGCTGGCAAGTTATTTCATCAATAAGAACCTGTTCGATCTGGATCTGAATTCCAGAGCAAACAGGGATTCTTTTCTGACAGCTTTTCTCATTCGTCTGCCATGGCTTTTGTATTCTCCGGTAATCGAATACTTTACAAACGGGCGTTCTTTAGGAAAGTTGATCATGGGAATCCGCGTTGTGAAAAGCAACGGTGAAACGGCAGGTTTGAGAGAATATTTTACGCGCTGGATCTTCCGAATTGTGGATATCTGGGTGGGCGGTTTCGGGTTTCTGGCCTTACTGGTTGCCGGAACAACGGAGAAAAGACAGCGCATCGGGGATATCATGGCAGATACGGTGGTGATCAAAGTGAAGGATACACAATTGTATGGATTGAAAGATGTTTTGTCGATTAAAAATTCGGATACGCACATTCCTACTTATCCCAATGTAATCCGCTTCTCGGACGAAGACATGTTGCTGATCAAAAACACGATTTTAAGAGTACAGCGTTATCCGAATCAGGCAAACAAAGACTTTGCGATTGAATTGGCAGATGAAACGGCTCGCTTGATGGGGCTTACCGAAACTCCTTCGAAACGAATGGAGTTCTTAAAAACGGTCCTGCAGGACTACGTGGTATTAACACGTTAAAAATAAAAAGCAGTATACGGAATTCTCGTACACAACAAAGAGAAAATAAAATGGGTGTGTTATATGTTGTTCCAACTCCGGTTGGAAATCTGGAAGATATTACTTTAAGAGCAATTCGTTTGCTGAAAGAAGCTGAGTTGATTTATTCCGAAGACACACGTGTCACTAAAAAATTGCTTTCTCACCTGGAAATTACCGGAAAGCAAATCATACCCTTTCATGCGCACAATGAACATAAGCAATTGGAACGTTCTGTTCAGACAGTTCGGGAAAATCAATGCACCGTGCTTGTTTCGGATGCAGGAACACCGGCTATTTCCGATCCGGGTTTTTTGTTGGTAAGAGCGTGCGTTGAAGCTGGTTTGGAAGTAACGTGTTTACCGGGTCCGACAGCCTTTGTTCCGGCTTTGGTTGCAAGTGGTTTCCCTTGCGATCGTTTTCTGTATGAAGGATTTTTACCGCATAAAAAAGGCCGTCAAACGAAATGGCTTTCTTACAAGGAAGAAGAAAGAACCATTGTTCTCTACGAATCACCGCACCGGATTGTAAAAGCATTGGAGGAATGCGTCAATTTCCTGGGGCCGGACAGAGAAGTCTGCGTTGCCCGTGAGATCAGCAAACTCTTCGAACAATTCGTTCGTGGCAGAGCGGAAGACGTTCTGAAACATTTCCAGACAACTCCGCCAAAAGGAGAAATCGTATTGCTGGTAAAAGGAAACGGATAAGCTTTTTCAAACCTATCCGTTATTTATATACTTAAGACCATTCAAGTCTTAAAATCCTAATATCCTGAAGTCCTGAAATCTATTGTGTAATAAACCCGAACTGCGCTCCTGATGAGGTGTCTTCACCGTCAAAAGTCATCACCGGAATAGAAAGTTCGTTTTCTGCCAAACTCTGAACCAGGTTGGTTGAAAAGATCGAGAACATGTCCTGGTAATGCGTAGCAGCCAACAGGTTTGCTTTTACCTCGCGGCAATAGTCGATCAGGTTTTTCTCAAAGTTGCTGGAGTCCAGCAAATGAACAGTTGTTGCCAAACCATTGTCCTGCAAATAGCCGTTTGCAACTCTCAGATTCACGTCGATTTTTTTCATTAAACCTTCATCGGAATAACGTTGACCAACCAGGTAAATTTTGGAATTAAATATCTGTGCAACTCTGGATGCATATCTGACAACCTGAACGCTTTCCCGTGCCAAATCCACGGTCATTACAATCGACTTGATCTTATGGAAAGAAGTATCCTGTTGTGTAAGAATGATCGGAACATTGCTGTTTGAAATAACCGAAAGGGCAGGGCTTCCAAAGATTTTTTGCCAAATGGAAGTACTGTGAGTTCCCATAATGATGAGCTGCACTCCGATTGAATCGGCAATCAATCCGATATCTCTTAAAACTTTCCCGATCACAACACGTGTAGAGATCGTAACCTCCGGACTTTGATACTTCGCTGCCAGGTCCCGAAGTTGTTTCTCAGCTGCAATCCGTTCTTTTGCATGCGCAATGATATGCAATAAAACAATATCGCCTTTGTTATACTTTGCCGCATCTAAAGCAAAAACCAACGCATTTTCAGTTACAGGAGTAAAATCAATCGGAACAAGATAGTGGAATGTAGCTGCCATTGTATCAAATTTAAGTTTGACTAAAAGTAACACTTTTTAGCTTTCTCGGACAGAAATCAAAACAATCTCACTAACTTTTTACTTTAAATTTGCATATGAAACAAACAGAAGCATTTCATTTGATAAAAAAGGGCAATGCAGAATCTGCCTTTGAGTTGAGAAGTACCACCTTGCCCGAATTGAAAAGTAAACAAGTTCTTATCGAGGTTCAGGCTTTCGGATTGAATTATGCAGATGTAATGGCTCGTTTGGGCCTGTATCGGGAAGCTCCTCCAATGCCCTGTGTCATCGGATATGAAGTGGTTGGTTTGATCACTGAAGTTGGCAGTGAAGTAGATTCCGCGTTATTGGGGAAACGGGTTGTTGGCTTTTGTCGTTTCGGAGGATATTCCAAACATGTCATTACGGAAGAGTATGCTGTTTCGGTGATCGACGAAATGGATGCCGGAGTTGCCTTGTCTTTGGCTACCCAGTTTGTAACGGCTTATTACATGGTGTATCGCTCAGCGAATGTGCATGCAGGAGAACGCGTTTTGATTCACGCAGCAGCCGGCGGAGTGGGAACCGCGTTGATTCAGCTTTGTAAAATGAAAGGAGCGTATGTGATTGCGAAAGTCAGTTCGAAGGAAAAAGAAACGTTGGTACGCAATTTGGGCGCGGATGAAGTGATTAATTATAAAGAAGGAGATTATTCGGAGAAAATCGCCGCTCTTTTGAGCAAGGATCGACTGGATGTCAGCTTCAATCCGGTTGCGGGGT
>NZ_JASLCN010000444.1 GCF_030151805.1 Fluviicola sp. | reverse complement strand
TAGCAAGAAATAGAAATAAGTATCCTTTTTCAGACAGTTCTCAATCAAGATTTAATAACAACAATTTATTTATGACAAGAACAGAACCAATCATTGCAGTTAAGAGTGTAATCAAAAGCTCAGAATGGTATCAAAAGCTTTTAGATTGTAATAGCAGTCATGGTGGTGAAACGTTTGAAATATTGACTGACCATGACGGCACGGTCATTTTATGCTTACACCTGTGGGGAGAACATGAACATCCAACTATGGCAAACCCGGAAATCCCGATCGGGAACGGTCTTATTCTTTATATACGGGTAACCAATCTGACTAACATTTGGGAAAATGCTCAATTTCTAAATGCGAACATTCATCAAGAACCACACTTCAACCCCAATTCCGGACAACATCAATTTACATTGAGAGACCCGGACGGATATTATCTGATGATTTCGGAGTAAACAAAAAACCCGGCACTTCGATTTCTCTCAATGACCGGGGTTTCTATTATCTGGTATTTTTTGATTAATTCGCCAACAGCTTGTGTGAAGGAGCAAACTTTGTCAAGTTGATTCCTTCTACTGCCTTTTTGTATTCTTCGATGGACGGAGTTCTACCCAAAATCGTTGACAGAACAACAACCGGCGTAGATGAAAGCAAGGATTCTCCTTTTTTACCTTCGGAATCTTCTACGACTCTTCCCTGGAACAAACGCGTGGAAGTTGCCATTACCGTATCACCTTTTTCAGCTTTCTCCTGGTTCCCCATACACAAGTTACATCCCGGACGTTCCAGGTACAACATGTTCTCGTACTTCGTGCGTGCTTCTCCCTTCGGAGCATCATCGTTGAACTCAAATCCGGAGTATTTCTGCAATACTTCCCAGTCGCCTTCCGCTTTCAATTCATCCACGATATTATAAGTAGGCGGAGCAACTACCAGGGGCGCGTTGAATTCCACTTTTCCGTTTTGTGCTTCCACGTTCTTCAACATCTGGGCAAGGATTTTCATATCTCCTTTGTGAACCATACACGAACCGATAAATCCAAGATCTACCTTTTTATCACCTCCGTAATAAGACAAGGGACGGATGGTATCGTGTGTATAGCGTTTCGAAACATCTTTATTGTTTACATCCGGATCGGCGATCATCGGTTCAGCAATCTGGTTCAGATCAACCACCACTTCCGCGTAATATTTCGCATTTGCATCCGGAGTCAGAGCAGGTTTTTCACCCGATTTAATTTCAGCAATCCGGTGATCTGCTTTATTGATCAAGCCCTGAAGTACTTGTTTCCCGTTGTCCATGCCCTTGTCGATCATGATCTTGATTCTGCTTTTCGCAATTTCCAAGGATTCGATTAAGGTGTCATCCTCCGAAATACAGATAGATGCTTTCGCTTTCATTTCTGCCGTCCAGTCTGTGAATGTAAATGCCTGATCAGCTGTCAACGTTCCGATATGAACCTCAATGATTCGTCCCTGGAATACGTTTTCACCGCCAAATTGGTGAAGCATCTGAGCTTGTGTAGCGTGAACCACATCGCGGAAATCCATGTAATCTTCCATATTTCCTTTGAAAGTCACTTTCACGGATTCCGGAATCGGCATGGAAGCTTCTCCGGTAGCAAGTGCCAAAGCAACTGTACCTGAGTCAGCACCGAACGCTACTCCTTTCGACATTCTTGTATGGGAGTCACCACCGATAATGATCGCCCACTCGTCAATCGTAATGTCATTCAACACTTTGTGGATTACATCCGTCATGGAATGATAAACACCTTTCGGGTCACGAGCTGTGATCAAACCGAAATCGTTCATGAATTTCATGAGTTTCGGGATATTTGCCTGCGCTTTTTTATCCCAAACCGAAGCTGTGTGACAACCACTTTGGTATGCACCGTCAACAATCGGTGAAATCACTGTCGCAGCCATGGATTCCAATTCCTGAGCAGTCATCAACCCGGTTGTATCTTGCGAACCTACGATGTTTACTTCTACGCGGACATCCGAACCGGCATGCAATACTTTCCCCGGAGTGATTCCAACAGCATTTCTGTTGAAGATTTTCTCTACCGCAGTTAAACCTTGTCCTTCAACTGAAACTTCTTTTGACGGAGCAAATACAAGCGGCGTTTCCATTTCCAATGTTTTCGCAGCGAACGTCTGGATCTTTTTACCGAAAACAATCGCGTAGGAACCACCCGCTTTGATGAATTCCATTTTCTGCGGAGTGAACGCTTTTGAAATATCAATCAGCTCTTTTTCTCCGTTATATAATTTCTTTGTTTTTGTATTAATCGTCAACACTGTTCCCGTAGCAACAGAATATGCTTCTTCGAGGATCGGATCGCCGTTTTCATCGCGAACAGGTTCACCGGAAGCATCCAGTTTTTTCACCCAGTTTTTCAAATCCAAACCGATACCACCGGTAACATCTACCGTTGTCAGGAAGATCGGGGAGATTCCGTTTGTACCACCAACAATCGGGGCAATATTTACGAAGGGAACGTACGGACTAGCTTGTTTTCCGGTCCAAAGCGCCACGTTATTCACACCTGACATCCTGGAAGAAC
>NZ_JASLCN010000437.1 GCF_030151805.1 Fluviicola sp. | reverse complement strand
GTGAAATAAATTCATTTATGGCTTTGTATGCTGGGTCGTCAATGTCTTTCACTTCTGATTTTATTGAATAGCGTAATGGATTATAAAATTGCAAATAGACCTTAAAATTATTTTTATAGTCGTTTCTAACATTAAAGATTAAATCGTCATCAATAGTATGCCAACTGTCTATGCCGTCTGAGGCATAGACAAACGTTTTTTTCGGTTCGTCCCATTTTATAAAAATATTCTCTTTCAATTTAACACCATTAATCCTGTTGAATAAAGATTCATCTTGTCCATAAACAAATGATGAAAATGTAATCACCATAGAAAGTATTACCAAGTGAATTAGGTTTTTCATAATATTCTTTTTATTCGTTTTTTATCTATTGATTTTAGTTGTGATCCTTTTGGGAAACCAACAACGCACACAAAGGCGCAACTTTGATTATTTACGATCAATTAAAAAAAATTCATTCTGAACTTTAGGGATTTTCGTGAATAGTTTTTCAGTGTTTATTGCATCAATACTAAATAATAATTTTCATAAAAACAATAATCAACTAATAATAAGTCTATTACATTGGCAATATTAAAGGAATCAATAAAAAAATCTTTGGTCAGTTTTTGAACTATCAAAAATGAATTTAAACATTGAGACTACTGTAAATCATCAAACCAATTCAAACGGGAAGTAATCCCTATTAGATTTCACTTGCTGTTTCAACTCCTTCACGAAACGTGCTGCATTATCAATCAATGAGATCTTATTGTATTTAAAAATCACACTTGTGTCTGATAAGTCAAATTCCGGGATTGGGATAGAGTTTGTATGACCTGTAATCTTACTCAGGACTGTTATCGGAACAAAGTTTATCAGATTGGTAATGAACGATCTTCTTCCGATGTGGGATGAAACGAAATCAAACAACTTTTGAGTGATAAACTGCTTCTTTCCATGTGCATTCGTGTATGAAAGCGTAACTTCATCATTCAACTTACAATCTTCAGCAATTTTCTTCACAAGTGCATTGAACTTTTGCTGCGAAATCGGGTAAGCTAAGTTTCCTCCGTTTGTATTGATTGCATCCTGCAATGGTTTAAGGATTGGAACTACGATTTCAGTATCTGTTTTCTCACTGAAATAACGAGCATACTTGAACGTTACACCATTCTTTGAATACGTATGTTCAGGAACAATCTTGTAAACATCGGAATATCTGCACCCGGTAAAGAGTAACGTTAGCAGAATAAGTTTCACATTTCCCAATTCCTCATTTGGCGGATTGTACTTGATGATTTCTTGTATTTGCTCAAATTCCAGGTAAATTTTATCCTCTGTTACCATCCGTACTTTATCTGTTGGGCGAAGTTCTTTGGTAGGACTGAAGACCGTGAGTTTGTATTTTCGCTCAATCCGGTTCAACACCGCTTTAAAACTCTTGTAAATACTCCAAACCGTATTGATCCGATTGGAACGTTCACGGATGCTATCAATAAAACTATTGTACAGTTCCTCATTGAGTTCATTACTGAATAATTGCTTTCCGATTTTCTTTTCAAAATCCTTTAATCGGTTATGAAGCGTAGTATAGCTTTGTTTGGTTTTGGGTTTTAAGCTCTGCTCTTTCATAATTTCATTGGAAATGAAATCCACGATCCGAACTCGTTGTACAATTGCTTTATTCTCTCTCTTTTTGATTTTGACATCCAACTCTTGCTTTAAGCGGTCAGGTGTTACTATTTCTGTTGTGATCAGATAATTAAATATATCCGTAGCTTGCTTTTCCAGTTGTAGAAGCTCAGTTCGTTTAGATTTATTCTTTGGAAGTTTTTCATCCAGATCCCAATCAGATTTTGTAACTTTCACTCCAGTATAATATCGAAGTGGTTTATACACATGAGTTTGCTTCATTACATCGAATTCTTTGTATCCGAAGTTCATGATTGCCAGAACCGGAATTTCTCCGTCGACTCCAGTTTTAAGTATGAAATTGATCTTTAATTTCATGGTGATTCGTTTTTATTGGTTGATCCAAACATATAAGTAATAACTCATACGCAGGGTACTAAAAAGGGTAGGAAAATTGGAGGTTTGCCCCCCAATTCCCCTAAATTCTTTCAAGTTCCTTCCAATATAACGAAACCGCTGAATCCTTTATTGTGGCTGGCTTTCAGGGATTATAAAGGATTTGTGAGATTTTAACTACGCTTCTCCAAAGGGGGAATTTTTAACCCTCTTTCAAAAAGAGATTCTATCATCCTCATTTTAAATTTTCGAAGCAAGTTTTAATCTTTAAGAGAAAATCTTTGTTTCCCCTTGGGAGGGGGATAAAGGGGGAGGACATGGCTATTTCATTTTCCGTCCCCAACTCTCAACCTTCTCCAGCCATTTCTTCCTCATATCGCTTTCAGAGTTCCTGATAATTCCGATGTAACTCACTTTCACCGGACTGATTCCACAGAATTGCAAAACAGATCGTTTCAACTGATTCACACTTGGTCTTCTGAAAACCAGCCGGTAGAACCAACCCGGTTGATCCAGCGTAGTAATAATATGAGCCGTTTTTCCTTTCAGCAGTTTATCCCAAAAACTGGAATTTTCACGGTATTGAAAGGCAAATCCGGGAAGAAACAACCGATCGATAAACCCTTTGGTAATAGCAGGTAATCCTCCCCACCAAACCGGGTGAATCCAAACCAAATGTTCTGCCCATTGGATTTTTTCCCATGCATCAAGTAAATCGGGTTCGAGTTCCGTTCTTTTTTGATATCCGAACCGAAGATTGGGATTGAATTGAAGATCTGCGATGACGATTTCGCGAATTTCAGCACCGGAGTTTGCTGCTCCTTTCCGGTAAGCTTCCACGATTCCGAAATTAAATGAGTTGTGATTGGGATGCCCGTTGATAATCAGTATTTTCTTGCTCATTGTTTTTGTTTTGAGCAAAGCTAAGCGCATTCGATCTGCTAAAAAAGGACAAATGTCACAAAACAACCTGTTTCCGGATTCTGCTCAAATGCCGTTGTGTGATTCCGAGGTAAGAAGCCAGGTGCTGCAAGGAAATTTGTTGAATATATTCCGGTTGATTGTCTACAAGATCTTGATACCGTTTTTGTGCAGAATCGCGTTGTAATTGAAACACGCGGCCTTCCAGTTCGAGGTATTGCTGTTCGGCAACGATTTTCAGAAAGAGTGTCCATTTTGGGTTTTGCTCTGCAAGTTGCTCAATTTCCATTTTAGGAACTACCAACAGTTCGCCATCCGAAATGGCTTGAAAACTTTCAACACTTTTATTTCCGGTAATAAAAGCTGAATAGGCCGTCATAAATTCATTCTGAAACCGGAAACAGTAGGTGATTTCTTCCCCGGCTTCTGAAGTGTAAAAAGAGCGGAAAACTCCCTTTTCAATGAAAGCTACCTCCGAACAATAGTGTCCTTCTCGGATAAAATAATCTCCTTTTTCGACTTTCCTGACAGAAAACAGAGGAAGAATCCGGTCGATCTCTTCCTCCGAAAAAATTGCAAAACGGTTTAAGTATGATTTCAACTGCATGAATCAAAGTTACTGTTTCGCAACTTTAATAGTCTTTGTTTCACCGGATTTCTTTGTCAAAACAAGTTGATACATTCCGTTTGAAAGATGATCTAACTGCAGTTTATTGTTTTCGATATGTTCAAAAGTACTTACAACGCGACCTGAAGGATCAATCAATTGGATGCCGGAAAGTTCATTGCCGTCGAAGGAAAAAGTTAATTCATGGGTAAACGGATTCGGGTAAACAGAAAGGTCCCCGGTTGAATTTTCAGAAAGACTCAAACTTTGACTGAGATCGATTTGCGCATGCATGAAATGTGCAATAGAATTAGCATCTCTTGACGAACCTCCAACCAACAGTTTATTCCCGGAATCCAACAATTTCATGGTTTGCAGGTAATCATTTCCCGGGGAGAAATCTACGGTAAACGAACCTGTTCCGTTGAATCCCGGATCCAGGTTTCCGTTGGCAAGCAAGCGCGTGATAGTAAATCCGTAGTTGTATTCGGAAACTTCACGACTTCCTCCAAGAAGTATTTTTCCGTCTTGCTGAATTTCCATGTCTTTGGATTTGTAATTATGCGTACGGATTCCGTTTGAACCGAATGCGGAGTTGAGACTGCCGTCAGCATTGAGTTTGATCACCAGGCCGGTCACGGAGAATCCGTTCAGGATGATTTTCCCATCCGGTAATTCAATGGCTTTTGAGATCAGTTCGGTAACACTTCCAATGATTGTGTCACTGTCATAAGTATCTAGGATTACTTTTCCTCCCTGGCCGAAGGAAGTCACTAAATTTCCCTGTAAATCAACTTTTGCACAAGAGACTTTTGTATTCACATAATCACTTCCTTCATATCCGTAAAGTAAAACAGATCCATCATTCAAGGAGATTCCTCCCCAATTCACCAAAAAGTAGTTTGCATCACCCAAAAATTTCACTCCGCCGTTTCCGTAAGCAGGATCCAAAATTCCGTTAGCAGTTAGTTTCGTAATACAAGTCTGACCTCCTGCATTTCCGACCAACAACATAGAACCATTGCCTTGAAGAAGAATAGAGTTGAAATGACTATCCGTATAACCAGACACAAAAATGCCGTTCGTTGCAAAGCTGGAATCAATCGTTCCGTTTGGAAGATAACGGACAATGAAAGAGCGATGATCACCTGGTCCCATTTGTGTTGGGCCCATATAAGCAGAACCTGCTGTCAGGATTTTTCCATCCGGTTGAAGCGTGATATCTAAGGGAAATTCCGAGTACTCGACTTCCGTATAAACCAAACCGTTTGTTCCGAAATTCGAAGCAATACTCCCGTTGCTGTTGTGTTTTGAAACGGTTAAACGATACACATCGCTTCCGTTTCCCAAAGAGTGATACCCACTGCTGAAAACAGCCCCGTCTGCAGCAACTGCCATGCTGTTTATTTCGGTTGATTGATTGGTGATAACGACTCCTGAATTTCCGAAATAGTTGTCCAAACTAACGTTCTGGGAAAAAGTATTTAAAAAGATAAAGCAGGAAAAGAATGTAAAACAGGTTTTCATGTGTTGAGATTTATTGTGTTGCACAGAATACAATCATGAAAACAGAAAGGTTGCCTGCCGGAGAAAAAGCCGTGAAACAAAAAAGCCGGGGTGAACATTTTTTCACCCCGGCTTTTTACTGTATTCAAGTTGTCGATTATTCAAACATCGTCTTATCGTATTCACCATTGAATTCGATCGATTTCGTAACTCCGGAAAGGCTCATTTCACCTGCCGTTTGAGTTAGTTTGTGAGCGAACAGGAATCCGTTTACGTCTTTGTAGTCATCATAGGTAACAGTTGATTCCATTACTTCACCACCTTCTTTCGAAATTGAAATGGTTTTGAACTTCAGGTTTGTTGTTACGTCAAAGTAATCGTAGGATTCTTTATCACCGTCATTGGTTACCAATACATAGTAATCTTTTCCGTTGATTGTTTCAATTCCTTTGATTTCGTACTTCATTCCGGAAATTTTGTAAGCTGCTTCAGGGAACAATCCTTCGCTTTTCTTTTTCGAAGCCAATTCTTCAGCAGTCATCGCTTTCTTACCTGTTTGCATATTCATTTCAGAACCTTTTGTTCCGTCATAGTATGAACTTTGGAAAACCATTCCCTGAGCTTCGATTTTGATAGCTTCTTTGTTTGGAGCTAGGAATACCTCCGTCATGTTGATTGCCATCGGGATCTGAGGAGCAGAAAGTTCGATTTTCTTCACAACAGATTTTACCTTTTTCATCTTCTTAGCCAAATCCTTTGCTGAAGTTGTTTTCGTAACCGTGTTGATATATCTTTCGATCAGCTGATCAGCCGTGATGTCTGCTTTCTTCATTTCCTTTACAGGATTTCCGAACGGATCCAGTTTTTCGATGATTCCGTCGCTGTCGAAAGCCTTTAATTTCGGCAAGATGTCTTCGTTACCAACTACCACAATATTGAATCCGTTTTTGAAGTATTTCTGAGCAACAGTCAATACATCGTCTTTGGAAATAGCATCCAAACGCTTCAAATAGGTTTGGTAGTAATCTGCAGGCAGGTTTTCACGAATAATGTTCAAAGCGAAACGCGCAATTGTTTGAGGTCTTTCCAATGAACGTGCAAATCCACCAGCCATTGCTGATTTTGCAAGGTTCAATTCGTCGTCCGTTACATAACTGTCGCTGATTTTAGCAATCTCGTTCAGGATTTGAGTGATCGCAGAATCCGTTACTTCATTTCTGAAACTTCCGGATGTACCGAACCAGCTTCCGTCTCTTGTTACTTCGAAGTCGGAATAACATCCGTAAGTATACGCTTTGTCTTCACGCAGGTTTTGCATCAAACGCGCACCGAATGAACCACCGCCTAAAATGCTGTTCATAACATTCAACGCAATTTGATCGTTCGCTCCCGGTTTCATTTCGATCGGGAATGTAATATCAATCACAGACTGAACTGCTCCCGGTTTGTTTACGAAGATCACGCGGTTTCCTTTTGCTTTCAATCCGCTTCCGAAATCTTCTTTGTAAACAGCTCCGCCTTTCCATGTTCCGAAATATTTCTCGGCCAATTTTACCGCATTGTCTTTTGTAATATCACCGACAATTACCAGGTATGCTCCATTTGGAGTGAATACTTTTTTGTAATTGTTTCTCACATCATCCAATGTAATTGCAGCCAAAGAAGCTTCGTCCATAATGTCACCAAGCGGGTGATTCGGGAAGTCGATTTTCTTTTCTGCATTGGATGCCATCGTGTTTGGGTCTGATTTCGCAGATAACAATCCGGATTCGTTTTGCTTCTTGATGCGGTCAAACTCACTTTGAGGAAAAGCCGGATTCATCGCAACATCCTGCATGATATCCAATCCTGTTTCCATGTGTTTTGTCAAGCAAGAGAAGTAAATAGAACTTCCGTCAGCATTTAAAGATGCTCCCATGTTGTCTACTTCTTTGTCCAATACGTCTTTCGAGCGTTTACTTGTTCCGGAAGTAAGCAATTGTCCCATCAGGTTGTTTGTTCCCGCTTTAGAACCTTCAATCATCGGTGAAGCCCCCATTGTAAGAGAGAAAGAAACACGTGGAAGTTTATGATTTTCAGAAAGAATAACGGTAATTCCATTGCTCAGTTTGAAAACCTCAGAGTTTTTAATGTTAATGGTCGGAGCTGCAGCTGCAGCAGGTCTTACAGAACGATCAATTTGTCCGTGAACCCCTGTAAATGCCGCTAAAGCAACAAGTGTAATTAACTTTTTCATGATCTTATTCTCTTAGTTTGCCTTTGGTAAATAATGTAAAATGATGCGGTTATCCTGAGTCAGGTATTTTTTCGCAACACGTTGAATATCTTCACGGGTAATGCTCATGTAGATCTCCATTTGTTTGTTGATCAACTCCGTGCTTCCGAAATACATTCTGTTTTGAGCTAAGTTCTCAGCAATTCCGGCTACCGTTGAATTGGAACTAACAATTTGATTCTCAAACTGATTTCGAACAGCCTGGAATTCTTCTTCGGAAATTAAATTGTCCTGAATCGCTTTGATCTCTGCATCCAACGATTTTTCCAAATCGTCAACTGAAGTACCGTTCGCCGCAATTGCAGCAACGATTCCCAATCCCGGATCTTCCATGTTGAATGCGAAAGAGAAGGCAGCAACAGCTTGTTGTTTTTTCTCTACGATTTCTTTGTTCATGCGGGAAGAATTACTTCCGGATAAAACGGCATTCAGGAATTCGATAGCAGCGAAATCTTTGTCGGTTTCTTTCGGGAATTTGTAACCCATGAATACTGCCGGCAATTGAATGTTGTCGTAAATAGTTTCTCTCTGTACCCCTGAAATCGGCTCGAATGCAGGATTCGGGCGAGGAATTTCACATCCCATTGCAGCATATTTCTTCAATACTTCTTTTGCTTTCGCATCAGTCGGATTATTGAAGTTTTTCGCATCAAAAGCTTTTTTCTCCACTCCGTATTTTGTTTTGAAATCTGCATCGGAAAGGTTTTCGAAATCGCGGAACAGGTTAATTGCTTGTCCTTTTGGAACAGAAGCAAAATATTTGTCAATCCACTTTTTAGTCTGCTCGATATTGATATCTCCAGCAATGGAAAGAACTGCATTGGAAGGAACATAGAATGTGTGATAGAAATTCACATAATCAATTTCCTGTGCAGCATTCAAATCTTCCATACTTCCGATCGGAACCCAACGGTAAGGATGGTTTTTGTAAGCCATCTTGAACAGGTTTTCCATGAAAGTAGCATACGGTTGGTTATCAACACGCTGTCTTTTTTCTTCTTTTACAACCTCACGTTGTGTTTCAACACCTGTTTGATCCACTTTTGCATGCAGCAAACGCTCAC
>NZ_JASLCN010000429.1 GCF_030151805.1 Fluviicola sp. | reverse complement strand
GACCGTGAGTTTGGCAAGAAACCGATTCGGGTATTATTTGCGTTCGAATCGTTACCGCATGGGAATGTATACGCACATGATGTATTTCAATACCAAGGCTCCGATTTCCCATGCTTACCTGCAATTTGCGCGTTTACTCGGAGTTTCGGACATGAAAACCGCGTTGTACAGTATTCCCGAAAATACGGCGTTTAAAATCCCCGACCTTCAAAACGAATACCTGGTCATCAACCCGAATGCTTCCGATTTGCGCTACGAACGACGTTGGTCGGCAGAATCGTTTACCGAACTCATCAAACGAATCCGGAAAGCACAACCGCAACTTCCAATCTTCGTGATTGGTTCTAAAAACGAGCAAAGTTATGTCCATGAAGTCACGAAACACTTCTCTTCGGATGAACTGGTGGTTGATCTGAGTGGAAAAACAAATCTGGGAGAACTGATCGAAGTATTGCGTGGAGCAAAACTGCTGATTACCAACGACACCGGGCCAATGCATCTGGCTTCTTCGCTCGACACACAGGTTCTGGCCTTATTCGGGCCTTGCTCGCCTGCGCAATACGGTTTCGGAGCTAATGTAAAAACCATCTATAAAAACGTTTACTGCAGTCCTTGCGTGCATGAATTCGTGGTTCCGCCATGCAAAGGAAACAACCAATGCATGCAGCTCATCACCGTCGATGAAGTATTCGATTCCTACATTCAATACAACGAAATTGCTTTTGACTCTTCAATTGAGTATCTTGGAAATGACAAAGAAGCTTTAGGCAAAGTGCTTCGGTAATTATTTATTACTATGCTTGCATAACATTAAATAATTGTTTATTTTAGAGCCAAGAAACGAACTTAAAACAATATAGAATTATGTCACAAGCTATCAAAGGCGGAGAATTCATTATCCGCGATGTTACCCATCAGGAAATATTCACACCGGAAGAATGGTCGGAAGAGCAACGTATGATTGCACAGACTTGCGATGATTTCATCGAGCAGGAAATTACACCTCTCTTGGATCGTATAGATAAAATGGAGGAAGGTTTGATGCCGTCCCTGATTCAAAAAGCGGGGGAACTTGGAATGCTTGGTTTATCTGTTCCGGAAGATTTGGGCGGAATGGGAGTGGATTTCAAAACGGCACTTCTCGCAACGGAACGCTTAGGAAAAGGGCATTCTTTTTCGGTAGCCTACGGTGCACATACCGGGATCGGAACACTTCCTTTATTGTATTACGGAAATGCAGAACAAAAAGCGAAATACATTCCGAAATTGGCCAGCGGTGAGTGGAAAGCGGCTTATTGTTTGACCGAACCAAGCGCCGGATCGGATGCCAATTCAGGGAAAACCAAAGCGGTTTTATCTTCCGACGGAACACATTACATTTTGAATGGTCAGAAAATGTGGATCACCAACGGTGGATTTGCAAATATGTTCACAGTCTTCGCGAAGATTGACGACGACAAAAATTTATCGGCTTTTTTGGTGGAAGCAGATTCGGAAGGAATCAGTCTGAACCCGGAAGAGAAAAAAATGGGGATCAAAGGTTCATCTACCCGCCAGGTATTCTTTAATAACGTGAAAGTTCCTGTTGAAAACATGCTTTCAGAGCGGGAAAACGGATTCAAGATCGCATTGAACATTTTGAATATCGGCCGGATCAAATTGGCTGCCGGAGTTTTAGGAGGAGCAAAACAAACGATCACGGATTCTATCCGCTACGCCAATGAGCGCGAGCAATTCGGAAGATTGATTTCAAAATACGGAGCAATTCGCTTTAAAATCGCGGAGCAGGCCATTCGTGCATACGTTGCGGAATCTGCCATCTACCGCGCAGGACAAAATATCGACGACGCTATTCAGGCATACATTGCCGGGGGAATGGAGAAAAGTCAGGCTACTTTGAAAGGAATCGAACAATTTGCACCTGAATGTGCGATTTTGAAAGTGGCAGGATCCGAATGTTTGGATTATGTCAGCGACGAAGGTGTACAGATTTTCGGTGGAATGGGTTATTCGGCAGAATCGTCTGTTGAAAGAGCTTACCGCGATTCCCGTATCAACCGCATTTTCGAAGGAACGAATGAGATTAACCGCTTGTTGATCGTTGACATGGTTCTTCGCAGGGCAATGAAGGGTGAACTGGATTTGATGGGGCCTGCAATGAAAGTGGCTTCCGAATTAATGAGTATTCCCGAAATGGTAGAATTGGGCTCTCACCCGCTTGCAGCACAAAGACAAGCATTGGCAGGATTCAAAAAAACGATTTTGATGGTTGCCGGATCTGCCGTTCAGAAACTGATGCAAACCATGTCGAAAGAACAGGAAATCCTGATGAACATTGCAGATATTTCCATCTGGGTTTACCAGGCTGAATCGGTTTTACTTCGTGTGGAGAAACTGATCGAAACACAAGGTGAAGCTGCTGCTGCCATTCCGATCTCTATCGTAAAAACGTATTTCTACGATGCCGCGGAGCGAATTGACAAAGCTGCTAAAGATGCAATCTATAGTTTTGCTGAAGGAGACGAAGCGCGCATGATGATTACCGGAGTGAAACGTTTCACGAAAGTGGATCCGATCAATCCGAAAAACGAGCGCCAGACAATTGCGCAATACTTAATTGACAAAAACGCTTACACCCTTTAAGTGTAAGTTTGTGATAAACGAAAAAGGTCGGGGTGAAAATTTTTCACCCCGACCTTTTTTTATATTCTTATTGTATCGAAAGCTTCGCTTCTTTTGAAACTGCACTGACGCTTGTTTTCTTTCTATCGAAAGCTTCGCTTTCTCTTACTTCAAATACTTGTCTTTCATGTCCTGGAAAGTCATTTCCTGGCCATCAACTGCAATCATACGTAAATCCAAAGCAACCAACAAACGGTTTACTACATTCAGGTTCGGCTCTTCGTTTTTTATCAACGTAACTTTCAACTTATCCGTTGCTTCATTGAATGCAACAGAAAAGTAATCTTTGTAATAACCTTTTACTGCATCAACCTTTTCAGCGGTAATTGATTCCGGTACGGAGAATTCATAAACTCCTTCTGCTTTTCCGGTTTTCAATTGATTTGAACTAATTGATGCTGAATTTTGACTAAAAGCAAATGAACTTGCTAAAGACAAAACAAATATCATAACTAACTTTTTCATAATCTATAACAGTTTAATAAGTAGACGTAAATAATACCTAAAGGTTGTATGTGCTAAATATACAACATTTTTAATAACATTTGTATCATGCAATTATTAGACCATTTTGACAAAACGAAGTTGGAAGCCGGATGCGATGAAGCCGGAAGAGGTTGTCTGGCCGGACCTGTAGTATGTGCTTCCGTGATTCTGCCAAAGGGTTTTTCACACGAACTTCTGAATGATTCTAAACAACTTTCCGAAAAAAGTAGAAATATCTTACGTCCGATCATTGAAAAAGAAGCACTTGCCTATTCAGTTCAGTTTTTACACACGGATGAAATTGCCGAACTCAACATTTTAAAAGCTTCGCTTACAGGAATGTATCGTGCAGCGATGGATTTAAAAGTCCGGCCGGAACTGCTTTTGATCGACGGAAACAAAGCCTTGCTTTCCAATGAAATTCCATCTGTCCCGATCATCAAGGGAGACGGAAAATACAAAAACATTGCAGCAGCATCCGTCCTGGCTAAAACGTATCGCGACGAATACATGGAACAACTGCATCACGAATTTCCGCATTACGGATGGGAAGTAAATAAAGGTTATCCGACGAAAGCGCATCGGTTGGCAATCCTAACTCACGGGGCGTGCATTCATCACAGAGCCGGATTTAATCTTCTTGGAAAAGGGCAATTATCACTTTTCGAAGAGTAAACACTCCACTGTTAACTTCTTCATCGGAAAGATGAAAAAGGGGTATTCTGAAAGCTTATTTTTGATGAACAGTAAAAGGTATGCTTAGTCGTTCGATAATTATTTTTCTCGTTAGTTGTTCTTTAGTATGGATCGGTTATGTGGGCTTCACCATTGTGGAAGGTTCCAGCACTCCCCCGACTCCGGAAAATGTATTCTCTCCAAAAGACGACACCATTATTGTGGTTCACAAATCGGTGGAAGTGGATTACAACAGCCCGATTGTCGCTTCGCTTCAAAAAAACAGCTTTTTCACTCTTTTACTCAACGAACCGGAACGCATTCAGCACTTCTATTTTTCCACGACCCGCGATTTGGTTCTTCTGGAACGAAGCAAGCCATGGACAAGTGATATTGTAAAGAAATATGCTGAAAAGCTGGCTCTTTCGTCTACTATTTCGACTCAAAAACACCTTTCGCTTTCCAACAACTGGAAGGGAGAATTTCATGGGAAATTCCTCGTTCTTTACCAGGGCAACTGGAATCCGGCTCCAAAAAGCATTGTCACCTGGAAATACCTGGATCGCAAAAGCAGCTTGTCTTTGGTGTACAAAACACCTGACAATTCGTACGAAATCGAAGATTCTTATTTCATTGCTAATAACAAGGTCAAATACATTACGCATACCGGAAGCAAAGCTTTGCCTTTGATCAATGACCAGGAATTGTTTCAGGGTTTGATCCCGGCCGATTTCGATTCGTATACTTTTTTTGAAAAGAATTACCTGCTTTCGAAATACCCGAAAAAATCAATCATTTTCGACTGGATGGATTACGGCTTGGCCTTGGTAGTAAATCAAAAAGATACCTGCCTGATTTCCGATTACAAACCGGGACAGGATCCGCTGGCAATTCTCAGTGAACTGAACGGAGTCACTAGTTCCGACAAGCAAAAACAGGCAACGCTTCAGGGGCATTATTTCCCTTTTCTCCGCCCGAATAAAAAGATTTACCTGGAATTGTTCAACAACAGCGTCTTGATTTCCAATTCCCAACAAAGTATCAACCGCATCATCGGAGCTTACGAAACGGGAGCAACTTTGGAGCAATCAACAACTTTGAAGTACAAATTATTCAGCAATACTCCGCAGAAGGTTTCTTACCGGAATTTCGATAAAAATCAGCAGCTAACCATGAGTCGTTTGACGCATGCAAATCACAGCACGCTACAGATTTTAAATGAGAACGGACAAAAAGAGGAAAACGGCACTACAAGCGAGATTCCGAAATTGAATCCGCTGCGTTTGGATGATAATCTGCGTTCTTTGACTCCGATTTCAGGATCGAACAATCTCATTGCGCTTACACGGTCAAACACCTTGTATTTCGTTGGCAGCAAACAGATTCTTTGGAGTAAAACGCTGGAATCCGAAGCGATTGGTAACCCGGTTCTGATCGGAAACGGTATTTTCCTGGCTACCAAAACGGGAATTCTTGGTCTGGACAGAGCCGGAAACAATCTTTCGGGCTTCCCGATTGCTGCCAATCAGGTAACAAGTAACTTGTTCTCCTATTTCTGGAACAGGAAAGATTTCATTGCATTTGTTGCTGACGGTCAGATTCAGGCTTACGGAACCAACGGAAAACAAAGCATGAAGATCCCAATCAGCGGCGGTTCCTCTCAAAAAGAAGCTCAGCTGGCTATCCAGGGAAAGAAAGGAGAACTGATTGCGCATATTTGTACCAACAACAATTGGTCAATTCTTTCGCTCAAACGCAAACGCGTTATCAAATCCCACAACCTGAGTGAGGGCGAATGGCATTTGGTAAAAGTAAACGGAACCATCAGTTTACTCGGTTTAAGCAAAAAACAATTTGTGCGCTTTACGGAAAACGGAACCAAAGCCATGCTTGTCGGAAATGTATCTTCTATCCTGAATACACAGACTTTCGGCGATGAGCAATTGTTTTTCCTGACACAGCAAAATACCATTTATGTTATTTCAGGAACGGGAACTATTTTGGGTCAATTCAACTCAACCGTCGGCAATATCGACGATGCAGCACTCATCAAATTACCAAATGGAAAAACTGTCGTTGGGATTATTGACGGTATTGCCAATAACTGTTATATTTATACCATACGTGGTAACGAATTGAATAAAGAAAGCTACGAAGGATCAAATAAAATTGCATTCCAACGACAAACAGACGGAACGATTTTATTAGTTTCGCAGGCAAATGGTTATTTGATACGCTATCCATTGAATTATTAATAAACACTACTTATGAAGAAACAGTTACGCAAATTAACTTTCTTAGCTTTTTCGTGTTTTTCTACTATTGCTGCATTTTCTCAAAATTATTTGGGTGTTCATAGTAGTAACTACGTCGGAGTGATGGGATTGGACGCACAACCAGCAAGTTTCGTTGACGGAAGATTTATCGTCGATATCAACCTGGGAAGTGCGAATGTTGGAGCCTGGCAGAATGCGAAGTATTTCGATACGGACGTGATGCCGAAATGGTGGCTCAAATCCTTTAAAAAGGATACGATGTGGATGAAACCGGACAGTACTTTGTACCAACGTTCGATGTTCAATTTGTATGACTACAACAAACCGGGGGTTTCACCGCGGGGTGTTTATCTGAATTACCAGGTCGATATCTTAAATTTTGCTTTTCACATCAATCCCAAAATTGCCGTTGGATTCTCTGCAAAAAGCAGAATGATCACCAACATTGATGATATTGATCCGAAATTATCGAAACTGGCAGAAGAAGGATTAGATTTTGCGGCTTTGTGGAATTTGAAACTGAATGACAAGCTTGTAAACGCAAACATGATGGCCTGGAACGAATACGGTGTCAATTATGGACAGGTTGTATTGGATAAAGGTCAGCATTTCCTGAAAGTCGGTGGACGCGTGAAATTGCTTCAGGGACTGGCTTCCGCGTATGCGTATACGGATGAATTGGATTACGAGCTTTTGAACAAGGATACGGCAACTACTTTGGTCGGAAACTTCAAATACGGTTATTCCAATAATTTCGATGATTTGAAAAACATCAATGCCAAAACGTTCTTCAAGTCGGCTTCCAAACTGGGTTTCGGATTGGATTTAGGAGTTGTGTACGAATGGAGACCGAAATACAAGCAGTTCAAATACGAAATGGACGGTGAAACGGATCTTTGGATGCGCAACGAAAACAAGTACGAATTGCGTGCAGGTGTTTCCATTATCGATATCGGAGGAATGAAGTTTACGAAAGGTGGCCACAGCCGCGATTTCTCCGTAAATACTTCCACGTTGGATCTGCGTATCTTCGATAAGGTAAAATCATTTGCTTCTTTTGACTCGATCATCGACAGTTTGATTACTACACCTGGTTCAGGTTGGAATTCCAACCAGGGAGTGGGGCAATCTTATTATATGAATACACCGACTGCCATTAACATTCAGTTGGATTACCATATCTGGAAATGGTTCTACATCAATGCAACCGGTAATATCAACGTGATCGGGAAAAGAAACCCTTCACGTGTAAAAACACCGAATCAATTTGCAATTACTCCAAGCTTCGATTATGCGTGGTTCGGATTGTACGTTCCGGTTTCAGTGAATACCTATTCGGGATGGAAAGCCGGTATTGCTTCGCGCTTAGGTCCGATTACTGTCGGAGTAGTGGATTTCCGTTCTCTTTTTGCTACCGGAAAAGTACGTGGTACGGAATTCTACCTGGGACTTCGTGTTCCGATCCTTTACTCTAAACCGGATGACAGAGACAACGATAAAGTTTCAGACAAGAAAGACGAATGTATTGATATCCCGGGAATCTGGTCGTTCAAAGGATGTCCGGATACAGATGGAGACGGAAT
Source organism: Fluviicola sp. (assembly GCF_030151805.1). Taxonomy (GTDB): domain Bacteria; phylum Bacteroidota; class Bacteroidia; order Flavobacteriales_D; family Crocinitomicaceae; genus Fluviicola. The sequence goes on along the minus strand of NZ_JASLCN010000429.1, from coordinate 2,376 downwards.
CAAGGATACGGAAGATTTGTGTCCTGACACACCAGGTTTAGCGGAGTTCCAGGGTTGTCCTGACCGTGACGGTGATAAAATTCCGGATAAAGACGATGCTTGTCCTGATTTGCCTGGACTTGCTGCATACAGAGGTTGTCCGGATACGGATGAAGACGGAATCATTGATCCGCAGGATAGTTGTCCGACAGTGAAAGGATTGGCAGCATTCAACGGTTGTCCGGACCGCGATGGTGACGGATTACAGGATTCTGAAGATGATTGTCCGGATCTTCCTGGTCCGTTGGCAAACAAAGGATGCCCGGATACGGATAATGACGGATTGTTCGACAACGTGGATAAGTGTCCGAACGAATACGGTTCGATTGAGAATGGTGGTTGTCCTTGGCCGGATACAGATGGCGACGGATTGTATGACCGCGATGATGCTTGTCCGACTATTCCTGGTCCGATTGATAACCGCGGTTGTCCTCGAATCGAAAAAGAAGAACAGGAAATTCTGAACACTGCATTCGAAAACTTAGAGTTCGAATCCGGTAAATCAGTAATCCTTGCAACTTCATTCAAATCGTTGGATGATTTGGCTGCCTTGTTAATCAAAAAACCGGATTGGAAATTACAAATCGCTGGTCACACGGATAACAAAGGAGACGCTAAGAAAAACATGACGCTTTCTAAAAACCGTGCTGAAGCTGTTAAGAAATACTTAGCAACTAAAGGTGTGGATGCAGCTCGTTTGAAAGCAGAATGGTATGGTCAAACTAAACCGATTGCGACGAATGCAACACCGGAAGGACGTCAGAAAAACAGACGTGTTGAAATGAATGTGATCTTCGAATAGGAAGAATCAATTACAAACTGAAAATGTCGGGGCGAAAAATTTTCGCCCCGACATTTTTGTTTCAACTATTTCCCCAACACTTCTTTCCGGTGCGCCAAACCCCAGTAATGCAATTCTTCGATCACTTTCTCCAGTGATTTTCCATGCGCTGTAATCGTATATTCCACCGTTGGCGGAAACGTATCATAAACTTCCCGGGTGATCAGTTTATTCGATTCCAGCAGTTTCAATTCTTTCGACAAGGTTTTATCCGTAATTCCATTCACTTCCCGCGATAATTGTTTGAACCGCTTCGGTCCTTCCGACAACGAAAATAAGATCAGTAATTTCCATCGGCCTTCAACGGCTTCCAATGCATCTTTGATCGACAAAATATTTTTAGGGCAACCTCCTTGACTCAGCATCTTCCTGATTTTAAACGTTACTACCATTTCGGATAGCGCTATCCAAAGGGAAAGTGCTTTCGAACGGAAAGCGAATGTACATACTTTTATTCCGGATTCAATCGTTAACTCAATGAAAAAACAAACAGCAAATATGCTACTGTGGGCTCTGCAAATTCTCCTCTCGGGAAGTTTAATCTGGGCCGGAAGTATGAAATTGTTTCAACCGATCGAAGCATTGAAAACAATGTGGCCCTGGACTGGAGAAGTTTCAACCGGTTTCGTGAAACTGACTGGTATCTTCGATCTGCTCGGTGCTTTCGGATTAATTTTCCCTGCTCTTCTCCGGTTCAAACCCATCTTCGTTCCGCTGAGCGCGATCGGAATCATCTTACTCATGATCGCAGCCGGTATTTTTCATATTTCCAGGGGAGAAACAGAACAAATCGGGGTAAATATCGTGTTTGCAGTCTTTGCCGGATTGATTGTTTGGGGCAGATTCAAAATTCCTTCCGGAAAGACAAAAAAGGTCAGTTCATAAAGAGCTATTGATCAGTTTTTTAGAAGATGATTTTAAAAACCCATTGCTTCCAGATTTCTACAGGATTACGTTTCAAAGATTAGCAAGAGTCATTGGTTTATTCACCGGCGAGAAACAAAAATCAGGAAACTTCTGCGCCGTTTCAGTTGTAAAAAATACGCATAGACATGTATCTATTAGCCCAGTCACAGTAAGGGGTCTGTGCATTTTTTTCGTTTTAAACAAACACAGCTCTTTCCGCTCTTCAATTCTTTGCGCTGGAACATCGAAGGGTCTAATCCATTAAGCATTTCCTGGTGGTTTTGTTATCACGGTGAGTACAAAGAGTACGAAATTCCAAAGCCCTACACAGAACCATCCTGCTTCAGCCATCTTTTCCTGATCCGACTCAAGGTTTCCTGCCTGATATTTAAGTAACTGGACAAGATTTTCAAGGGAATTTTCAGAATCGTGCTTTTTCCCCGGTTGTAAAAATGAGCGTATCGTTCTTCCGATTCGTGAATCTGGTTAACAATGTATCTGTCTTCCCAATACATGTAGCTTTTTTCCAGGATGACGGAATAGAGAAACAACATTTCCCTGTTATCTTTCATCAATGCCTTGATTTCTGC